>CAXTJY010000311.1:0-5479 GCA_964244395.1 uncultured Rhodovarius sp. | reverse complement strand
TGGTCCTTGGCCGCGCCGGCCACGGCCAGCACGTTGTCCAGGCTCATCGAGATGTCGGCGACCAGGATCTGGCCGATCGCCTGCGGCAGGGTTTTGGTGGGCGCCGCGTCCGGATCGGCGTCATGCGAAGCCGCTTCGTGCCCCGATCGCAGTTCGCGGAACATCTTCCAGCACACCCAGGCCAGCAGCACGCCACCGGCCAGTGTGATGCCTACGATGGCCAGCAGCTGCGTGGTGATGGCGGCGAAGCCGATGCGCATCACGGTGGCGGCGCCGATCCCCCACAGGATGGCGGTGCGGCGCTGCGCCGGCGGCAACCCGGCGGCCGCCATGCCCACGACGATGGCGTTGTCGCCCGCCAGCACGATGTCGATCATCAGCACCTGGAGTAGCGGGATCACCCAATCGGGCATGTCGAGATCCTGGAAAAATTGGAAAGATGGACGGGCTGATAATCATTTGGCCACGTCTTCGCAAGCGCAGCATGGCATCCCTGGACAGGCGGCGGAACCACGGCCACACGACAAAGCGCCAACTTCGCCGAAAGCCCGCCCCATGGTCCCTCGCTATTCCCGCCCCGCGATGGTCGCCATCTGGTCGCCGGAGGAGCGATTCCGCATCTGGTTCGAGATCGAGGCCCTGGCGGCGGAGGCGATGGCGGCGCTGGGGACGATCCCGACCGAGGCGGCGCGCGACATCCGCGAGAAGGGCGGCCCGCGGGCGGCGGGCATCGACGCTGCCGCCGTCGAGGCGATCGACGCCATCGAACGGGTGACGCGGCACGACGTCATCGCCTTCCTGACCTGGATGGGGGAGGGCATCGGCGAGAATGCCCGCTTCATGCATCAGGGGATGACGAGTTCGGACGTACTGGACACCGCGCTGGCGGTGCAGATGACCCGCGCGGCCGACCTTCTGATAGAAGGGGTGGAGGCGTTGCTGGCGGCGCTGAAGGCCCGCGCGCTGGAGCATCAGTACACGCCGACGATCGGGCGAAGCCACGGCATCCATGCCGAACCCACCACTTTCGGCCTGAAGTTGGCCGGGCACTACGCCGAATTCGCCCGCAACCTGGTGCGGCTGCATCAGGCGCGGGCCGAAGTGGCGACCTGCGCCATCTCTGGCCCCGTCGGCACCTTCGCCAGCGTCGATCCGCGCATCGAGGCCTTTGTGGCTGAAAGGCTTGGCCTGGCGGTGGAGCCGGTCAGCACCCAGGTAATTCCGCGTGACCGACATGCCGCCTTTTTTGCCACGCTGGCGGTGGTGGCCGGCGGCATCGAGCGGCTGGCGACCGAGGTGCGGCACCTTCAACGCTCCGAAGTGCGCGAGGCGGAGGAGTTCTTCCACGTCGGCCAGAAAGGCAGTTCGGCCATGCCCCATAAGCGCAACCCGGTGCTGAGCGAGAACCTGACCGGCCTGGCGCGGCTGGTGCGCGGCTATGCCATGCCGGCGCTGGAGAATGTGGCGCTTTGGCATGAGCGGGACATCAGCCATTCGTCGGTCGAACGGGTGATCGCGCCGGACGCCACCATCACGCTTGATTTCGCCCTGGCCCGGCTGACCGGCATGATGGAGAAGCTGACGGTTTACCCGGACCGAATGCGGGAGAATCTCGAATCTTTGGGTGGCGTGCCGCATTCGCAAAAGGTGCTGCTGGCGCTCATCCAGGCGGGCATGAGTCGGGAGGTCGCCTATGCGGCGGTGCAGGCGGCGGCGATGGCGACCTGGACGGCGCTGGGACAGCCCGGGGGCCGCAGCTTCCGCGACAATCTGCTGGCCAGCGCGGAGGTGGCAGCCCTGATGAGCCCTGCCGCTCTGGACGCGGCAATGGATCCGACGCGCGACTTCCTCAACATCGGCACCATCTACGCAAGGGTGTTCTCAGCGGGGTGATGCCGCAGGGTGCAGCGAAATGACCGCTGGCGCGTTATTGTCTCATCAGCCGTCTCTGTCCCGTGGCCAGCTTCGACGATTCCGCGGTAATGCCATGCCATCGCCCGGATTTCGCCGCATCCCCAGGCCAGGATCAGAACACCAAAAGGAGGACCCCCACCATGCGTTCCCTCGCCCGAATCGCCGCAGTTGCCCTCACCGGCCTCGGCATTGCCGCCGGCGCCCCTGCGCCCCAGGCGGATGCGCATTCTTACGCCCAGCCAGTATATTACGGTTATGGCTATGCGCCCGGCTATTACCGGCCACCGCCGCCGCGGTATTACGCGCCCCCGGTCTATGTGGCGCCGCCGGTGTACTATGCGCCGCGGCCGCGCTTCTACGGGCCGCCGCCCTGGGCCCGGCATCACGGCTGGCGCCGCTGGTAACCGACTGAGCGGGACGGCGGTGCGCCAGGCGGGCCGCCTTCCGTCGCTGGAGAACATTTGATCGCGGTTCCGGGGTTCCAGTCATTTCGCCGGGTCGGATGAGGGGCTTGCCGCAAGCCCATTTGCAAACGGAGTTCCCTGGCGCCCTTGGAGCGACCCGGCGTGACCGACCACGCCGATACGCGGCATAAGCGACGCATGTGTACCCTCATCCTGTTGCACCGGCCCGGGCACGCCTGGCCGGTGCTCGTGGCAGCCAATCGCGATGAACGGCTGGATCGCGCCTGGGATTGGCCCGGCAAGTACTGGCCTGGCATCACTGGCGGCCGCGACCGCGCCGGTGGCGGCACCTGGATGGCGCTGAACCGGCATGGCGTGATGGCCGCGGTGCTGAACCGGGCCGGCAGCCTTGGTCCTGCGCCAGGAAAGCGCTCGCGCGGCGAGCTGCCGCTGCTGGCGCTGCAGGCGGACAGCGCGGCCTCGGCTGCCAGCCTGGCCGCGGAATGGGATGCCGGAGCCTGGCGCCCCTTCAATCTGGTGCTGGCGGACCGCGCCGGCGGCTGGTTCGTGGCTGGGCTGGGCGGGGGTCGGCCGGAGGCGGAACGGCTGCCCGCCGGCGTATCGATGATCACCTCCCACCCGCCGAACGCCCCCGGAAGCCCGCGCGTCGCCCGACACCTGCCCCTTTGGCGGAGGACGCAGGCTCCGGAATCGCCCGATGATTGGGGCCTTTGGCCGGTTCTGCTGGCCGATCGGAACGGCGGCCCGGCGGAAGCGCTCAACGTGCCGCCGCGGGGCGGCTTCGGCACCGTTTGCGCCGCACTTCTTGCCTTGGGCGATGTCGCGAGATGGGACTTCGCCGCAGGCCCGCCGCATACCGCGATGTTCCGGCCCGTTGCGCCCCCGGGCCCGACCGGTGGCCCTGGCCACACGCCGCTGCTATAGCCTCGCGATATGTTAAGGACCACGCGCATGGCACGCAGGCGCCAGCTCTTCGAGGGCACAGCCAAGATTTTGTTCGAGGGGCCGGAGCCCGGCACCCTCGTGCAGTATTTCAAGGACGATGCCACGGCCTTCAACGCTCAGAAGAAGGGCACCATCACCGGCAAGGGCGTGCTGAACAACCGCATCAGCGAATATCTGATGACCCGATTGGGCGAAATTGGCGTGCCAACCCACTTCATCCGTCGTCTGAACATGCGCGAGCAACTGATTCGGGAAGTGGAGATCATTCCCCTTTCGGTCGTGGTGCGGAACGTCGCCGCCGGCAGTCTCTCTACCCGGTTGGGCATCCAGGAAGGCACCAGGCTGCCGCGCTCGATCATCGAGTATCACTACAAGAACGAGGCGTTGCAGAACCCGATGGTGAGCGAGGAGCACATCACCGCCTTCGGCTGGGCCACCACGGCCGATATCGACGACATGGTGCAGCTGACCTTGCGGGTGAACGACTTCCTCACCGGTCTGCTCCTGGGCGTCGGCATCACCCTGGTCGATTTCAAGCTGGAGTTCGGCCGCCTCTACGAGGAGGATGAGATGCGCATCGTGCTAGCCGACGAAATCAGCCCGGACAATTGCCGCCTGTGGGACGCCAAGACCGGCGAGAAGATGGACAAGGACCGCTTCCGCCGCGACTTGGGGAAGGTCGAGGAAGGCTATCAGGAGGTGGCGCGCCGTCTGGGGATACTGCCGGAGGCGGGCGTGCGGGACCTCAAGGGGCCGGAGATGGTGCAGTGAGGCTTCGCGTGACGGTGATGCCCAAGGCCGGTGTGCTGGACCCGCAGGGCAAGGCCATCGCGCAGGCGTTGGCCGGGCTGGGCTTCACCGGCGTGCAGGAAGTGCGGGCCGGCAAGGTCATGCTGCTGGATGTGACGGAGACCGACCCCGACGCCGCCCGCGCCGCCGGCGAGGCGATGGCCCGGAAGCTGTTGGCCAACACGGTCATCGAAAGCTTCACGGTGGAGCTGGCGTGAGGGCTACGAGCCTGCGGATGTTCATCGCGGTCGCGGTGGGGCTGACAGGGCTGCGGCTGCTGTCCACCGTCGCCTTCCTGGCGTTCGGGCCAGGCTTGGGGGTCGAACCGCGGCATGTGACCACGCAAGTCTTCTTCCTGCTCAGCAAGGCCTTCCTGGGTGGGCTGTTCTGGCCGGTGTCGCTGCTGATCGAGGGGATCGTCTCGCCGCTGGGCTGGCTCTTCTACCCCTGGGCCTTTTGAAATGATGAAGACGTCGCTCCTCCTGATGGCGGCGCTGACGGTGCTGGCCTCGATGGGCCTGCGCTGGCGGGAGAAGCGCGGCACCGTGCCGCAGCCTCGGCGCGGTTGGGTCGAGTCGCAGAAGCGCGCGGTCAACCGCTGGGTGACGGCGGCGGCCATCGCCGCGGTAGTGACGCTGGCGGTGCTGGGCGGGCTGCAGTGGCTGCGCATCTGGCAAGGGTGAAAGCTGCGCGGGCGCGACGTTGCCTTCGACCGCTCGCGCGGGACGCGACATTGGCCGCGCCAATCCACGGTGTTGCCCGTACACCGGGGGTGGTGCGACACTGCTCGCATGCAGTTGAGCGGCGGGCTGTTCCTGTTCTTCCCGATCATTCCGGCCGCCGTGCTGGGCGCCATGCTGCTGGGTATGGGCGTGGCCGCGCTGCCGCTGATGTGGATCGCCTACTGGCTGCTGCCGCCGGGCTGGATGCGGGACCTGACGCCGCGCACCGTCTTCCCCGCTTGCATGCTGGTGGCGCCTATCCTGCTGCTCTCTGGCGTCATGGGGGTGGCGGTGATGGGCGAGCGGCGCGAGGTCGCGTTGACCGAAAAGCCCAGCATGGAGCAAGTGCGTGAGCGGCAGGCGTTGTTCCGGCATCTCCTGCCCAACCGGGTGCGGCCATCCGAAGCCGACTGAGCCTCGTAGGCTGGCCTCGGAAGGGTTTGAGAAGGGCAGGCGCATGGGATCTGATGCAGGCAGACTTCTGACCAGGGAGCGAGGCATGGCCATCCGCATGGCGCTGATGCTGCTCGCCCTGCTCGGGGTGGCACCGGCCCTGGCGCAAAAACCCTCCCCGGAAGTCATGCTGCGGGAAATCGCCCGCAGCGTCGGCACCCGTTCCTCCACCACCTTCTGCCACCCGAATGGGCAACCGGAGCGCCTGAATTCCGTCGGCGTGGACTGGAT
>CAXTJY010000310.1:0-5481 GCA_964244395.1 uncultured Rhodovarius sp. | reverse complement strand
CTGCTGCAGATCGAGGCGCTGCTGAACCGCCGCCCCTCGCAACTCTCCGGCGGGCAGCGGCAGCGCGTGGCGATGGGCCGGGCGCTGGTGCGGGACCCGCTGCTGTTCCTGTTCGACGAACCGCTCTCGAACCTCGATGCAAAGCTTCGGGTGGAGATGCGCATGGAGATCAAGCGCCTGCACCAACGGCTCGGCTCCACCATCGTCTACGTGACGCACGACCAGATCGAGGCGATGACCTTGGCCACGCGGATCGCCGTGATGCACCAGGGCGGGGTGCAGCAGTTCGCCGATCCCGACACCGTCTACAACCGGCCGGCCAACCTGTTCGTCGCCCGGTTCATGGGCTCGCCGCCGATGAACACGCTGCCGGCCATCCTGTGCCGCGACGGCGACGGCCTCGCGGCGGTGGTCGGCGCGCCGGGGGCTAGGGAGATCCGCCTCAGGCTGCCGGCCTGTCCCGCCGGCGCCGCGGCCTTCATCGACCGGCCGCTCATCCTGGGCGTCCGTCCGGAGTGCATCACCGAGGCGGACGGGCGCGGCGCCAACAGCCCGTTCCTAGCGACCGTCGACGCCGACGTGGACATGATCGAGCCGACCGGGGCGGAGACCATGGTCATGATGCGGCTCGGTGGGCACGCGGCGGTCGGCCGGGTCTCCCCGGACCTTCGCCTTACGCCCGGCCTCGCTGCCCGCTTCGCCATCGACACCCGGAAGGCCTGCCTGTTCGACCCGGCCACGGAACTGCTGATCGCGTGACGCGCATCTTCCGCCTCGACTCGCTTTCACTCTGACATTATCAGTTTTGGATACAACGGTACCCCGAAAGGGGGGATGAGCGTAGATGGGGGAACGTCCGATGCACGACGATGGACCAGGGTCGTTTCCGGCGCTCTCGCGGCGGGCCGCGCTGGGCGGGATCGCCGGGGCGGCGCTGGCCGGGCCGGCTGCGGCGCAACGGCCCGGCGCCGGATTCGTGCTGGTGCAGCCGCAGCCGCCCCCCAGCATGGACGCGATGATGACGTCCCAGCAGCCCTCGCGGAACATCACCCTGCATGTCTACGAGACGCTGTTCGCGCGGTCGGAGAAGGGGGCGGCGATCCCCGATCTCGCCGAGGGCGTGGAGGTGTCGCCCGATTTCAAGCGGTTCGTGTTCACCCTCCGCCGCGGCGTGAAGTTCCACAACGGCAAGGAGATGACGTCGGCCGACGTGGTCGCCTCCACGAAGCGCTACAGGGACATCGGCGAGTCCTATGGGACCCTGGACGTGGTCGAGCGGATCGAGGCGACGGGGCCGTATGAGGTCGAGATGCGGATGTCGGCGCCCTACCCGATCTTCACCGACGTGCTCTCCACCGTGCGCGTGCCCGCCGTTATCATCCCCGAGGAGGAGGCGATGAAGCCGCGCGGCCAGGCGCGGACGATCGGCACCGGGCCCTACAAGGTGATCGACTACTCGCCCGACAGCCACGTGCGCCTCGCCCGCTTCGAGGAGTACGTGCCGAACCCCAACTACCCCGGCCGCGACGGCTTCGGCGGCCGCAAGACGGCCTACCTCGAAAACATCACCATCCGCTTCGTCCCCGAGGACGGCGCGCGGACCTCCGGGCTGCTGACGGGCGAGTACCACTTCAACGAGACGCTCGTCACCGCCTCCGCCGAGCGCCTGCGGCGCAACCCCGCGGTGCGGCTGGTGGAGAACACGCCTTGGGCGTTCCAGTTGCTGCGGTTCAACATGACCGACCCGGTCGTCGGCAACGTGGACTTCAGGCGGGCGATCCAGGCCGGGCTGGACCATGAGGAGATCATGGCGATCGCCAGCGAGGGCCTGTTCGACCTGGACCCGAGCTGGGTCTACCGGAGTTCGCCCTATCATTCCGACGCGGGGAAGGAATCGTTCAACCGCAACGACGGCAAGCTCGCGAAGGAGTTGCTGAAGAAGTCCGGCTATGCCGGCCAGCCGCTGATCTTCATGGTCGATCCCTTGAAGAACAACAACCAGTCCGCCGTCGTGGCACAGCAGCAGATGCGGGCAATGGGGATCAACGTGGAACTCCGCGTAATGGACTTCCCCACCGTGACCGCGATGTCGTTGCGGGGCGACGCGCCCTGGCACTTCTGGTCGCACGTGCTGGGGATCGAGCCCTACGAGGGCCCGCATACCGTCACGACGACCTTCGTCGGCGAGCGAAACCGCCATCGCACGGGCAACGACCCGGAGATCAACCGCGCCTACCAGACCGTCATCGGCTCGCCCGACTTCGCCGTGCGGAAGGCGGCCTTCGATGCCTTCCAGCGCCGCCTGGCCGACCAGGCCCTGGCGATCAAGCTGGGCAATTTCGGCATCCTGCAAGGCATACGGGCGAACGTCCAAGGCTTCGTGCCCTCGCGCATCCCGCGTCTGTGGGACGTGCGGATCCAGTAGCGATGTTCTTCCTGGGCCGCCTGCTCAAGGCGGTGCCCGTGCTGCTGCTGGTCGCCATCGCCACGTTCCTGATGATCCTGCTGGTGCCCGGCGACCCGACGTCCACCATGCTGGACGTCAACGCCACGCCCGAGGCAGTCAGCCGGCTGCGGCACGAGCTGGGGCTGGACCTGCCCGGGCACGTGCGCCTGCTGCACTGGCTGGGCAACGTGCTGCACGGCGACCTCGGGCGCTCGATCCTGCTGAACATCCCCGTGACGCAGGCCATCGGCGAGCGCCTGCCGGTCACCGCGGCGCTGACCGGCCTGTCGCTGTGCTTCAGCGTCGTCCTGGGCATGGGCGGTGGCGTCTTCGCGGCGCTGCGCCGGGGACGGGCCGGGGACCGGGCGACCATGCTCGCGGTGGTGCTGGGAATGTCCGTCCCGGACTTCTGGCTCGGCCTGTCGGGCATCTACCTGTTCGCGGTCGTCCTCGGATGGTTGCCCAGCGGCGGCTACGTGCCCTTCGGCGAGGACGTCGCGGGCGGGTTCCGGTCGCTGATCCTGCCGGCGCTGACGCTGGCCACCACGAATATCGGGCTGGTCGCCCGGATGACGCGCTCGTCGATGCTGGAGGTGCTGGGGCAGGACTACGTCCGCACGGCCCGGGCCAAGGGGATGCCGGGCCGGGTCGTCGTGCTGAAGCATGCCCTGACGAACGCGCTTATGCCGATCGTCACGGTGCTGGGCATCGTCATCGGACTCCTGCTGAGCGGCGCCGTGGTGATCGAGACGGTGTTCAACCTGCCGGGAATCGGCCGGCTGATCGTCGATGCCGTGCTGCGGCGGGACTATCCCGTGGTGCAGGGCGGCCTGCTTCTGACGGCATTCACCTTCGTGTTCATCAACCTGTTGGTCGACTGCATCTACGGCGTGCTCGATCCGCGGGTCCGGATCGGCGGACGCTGACGTGCTGCGGCGGCTGCTCCGCAACCAGGCCTTCGTGATCGGGGCGTTCTTCTTCGGCCTCGTGGTCATCGCCGCCGTGCTCGCCCCGCTGATCGCGCCCCACGCCCCGGACCGGAACAACTTCCGCTACCGCCTCGGACCCCCGAGCTGGACCTACCTCATGGGCACGGACGGCTTCGGCCGCGATGTGCTGAGCCGGGTGCTGTACGGGTGCCGCCTCAGCTTGCGCATGTCATTGTCCGTGACGGTGCTGAGCACCGCCGTCGGCGTGCCGCTGGGCCTGGTGGCGGGATATTTCCGCCGGATGGACGATCCGGTCATGCGGGTCCTGGACGCGCTGATGGCGTTCCCCACCGTGATGCTCGCGACCGCGCTGGCGGCCTTCATGGCGCCTTCTGAGATCAGCGCTACGCTTGCGCTTAGCATCGCGCTGATGCCGCGCACGGCGCGCGTCGCCCGAGCCGCGGCGCTGACGATCGCCCAGATGGACTACGTGAAGGCGGCGCGGGCCTGCGGCGCCGGGCACCTGCACATCATCCTGCGCCACGTCCTCGCGAACAGCTTGGCGCCGCTGCTGGTGCAACTGACCTTCGTCACGGCGGCGGCGATCCTGGGGGAGGCCGTGCTCAGCTTCATCGGCGTCGGGCCGCCGCCGCCGGCCCCCAGCCTGGGCAACATCATCGCCGACGGACGCAACTACATCATCGACGCCCCCTGGATGTCGCTGATGCCCGGCTGCACCATCGTCCTCGCGGTGCTCGGGCTGAACTTTCTAGGCGACGGCCTGCGCGACGCGCTCGACCCGCGGCTGCAGACGGACCGGCCTTGATGCTGCAGGTGCGGGGACTGCGGACGGGCTTCCCGAGCAGGTACGGTGCGCTGCCGGCGGTGGACGGCGTGGACCTGGACGTCGCACGGGGCGAGGTGCTCGGGATTGTCGGCGAGTCCGGCAGCGGCAAGAGCCTCACCGCGCTCTCGCTGATGCGCCTGGTGGCGGAGCCCGGCCGCATCCTGTCCGGGACGGTGATGCTGGAGGGCGAGGACCTGCTGCGGAAACCGGAGCGGGAGATGGTCGGCATTCGCGGCAAGCGCATGGCGATGATCTTCCAGGAGCCGATGACCAGCCTGAACCCGCTGTTCACCGTGGGCCACCAGATTGCGGAGCCGTTGCGGTTCCATGAGGGGCTGGGCCGGGCAGAGGCGCGCCGCCGGGCCATCGAGCTGCTGCAGCGCGTGGAGATCCCTGGCGCGTCCGCCCGCATCGACCAGTACCCGCACCAGATGTCCGGCGGCATGCGGCAGCGGGTCATGATCGCCATGGCGCTCGCCTGCCGCCCCGGCCTGTTGATCGCCGACGAGCCGACGACGGCGCTCGACGTCACGGTCCAGGCGCAGATCCTGAACCTGCTGCGCGGCCTGATCCGCGAGATGGGCATGGCGGTGATCCTGATCACCCACGACCTGGGCGTGGTCGCCGATTTCGCCGACCGCGTCGCCGTGATGTACGCCGGCCGGGTGGTCGAGACCGCGCCCGTGGACCGCATCTTCGACGCCCCCGGCCACCCCTACACCGAGGGCCTGCTGGCTTCGATGCCGGACCTGTCGGAGCTGCGGCCGCGGATGCGGACCATCGAGGGGACGGCGCCGATGCTGGGCGACGCGCCGGCGGGCTGCCGCTTCCATCCGCGCTGCCCGGCGATGCGGCCGGCCTGCACGCGCATCGACCCGCCGCTGCTCGGCGTCGGCGAAGGGCAGAGCGCCGCGTGCATCCGTCACAGCGGGTACGAGGCCGCGGCATGACCCCGCTCGTGGAGGTGACCGACCTGCGGAAGGACTATGCCCTGCCGCGCCGGCAGCTGTTCGCGCCCCGGCCGGTGCTGCGCGCGGTGGATGGGATCAGCTTCCGGATCGCCGCCCGGGAGACGCTGGGGCTGGTCGGCGAGTCCGGATGCGGCAAGTCCACCACCGGTCACGTGCTGCTGCGTTTGGTGGAGCCGACCGCCGGCGCCATCCGGTTCGACGGCACCGACCTGACGCACCTTTCCCACACGCAGATGAAGCCGTGGCGGCGGCAGATGCAGGTGGTGTTCCAGGACCCGTCCGGCTCGC
>CAXTJY010000309.1:2829-5511 GCA_964244395.1 uncultured Rhodovarius sp. | reverse complement strand
GGTGGCGGTGGTTTCACCTGCTGCTACGGCGTCTGCCGCCTCGGTCATCGACAGGCTGGTGAGAGTCATTCCTTGCAGTCCCGCAGCGCGGCCTCGAAGCCCGACGGCTCGTCCTCGAAGGCCATGGTGCCGCGCAGGGCGGCGAGAGAGGCGATCAGCGCCTCCATTTCGGCCAGGCCGTGCCGGGCGGCGGCGTTGGGCACGGCCACGCCCTGCCAGCGTCGGATCGCCTCCATGGTCGGCACGACGAGGCGGGGTTCTTCCATCGGTTGCTCCTGGGCTGCGTCGGTGCGAGCCTGCCCGCGGAAACGCCAACGGGAAACCCCGCATGAAGATCGTCGCCATCAAGGCCTACCCCGTCAGCTTCCCGCTGCCGCCAGGCGGGCCGAAGCTGGGCATCGGCCAGGCCATCAAGCGCGATGCGGTGATGGTGAAGATCACCACCGAGGACGGAATCGTGGGTTGGGGGGAGGCGCATCATGGCCGCGCGCACACCGCCGTGGCGCGGCTGATCGAGACGACGCTGACCACGCTGATCATGGGAATGGACGCGAGCGACGTCGTCGGCATCTGGGCGAAGATGTACAAGGGCCAGCTGGCCAGCCACGGCATGGGCGCCGGCGCCTCGCTGGCGATGAGCGGCATCGACATGGCGCTGTGGGACATCCGGGCAAAGGCGGTGGGCTGGCCGCTGTACAAGCTGCTGGGGGGCAGGTCGCGGCCCATCCCCGCCTATGCCGGCGGGGTGGCGCTGGGCTACCAGGAGCCGGGCGCGCTGCTGGAGGAGATGGCGCCGCATATCGAGGCCGGCTACCGCGCGGTGAAGCTGCGGGTGGGCGACACGGTGCCCGACGACATCGCCCGGATGGAGGCGACGCGCGAGGCCCACCCGAACATCGTCATCCTGACGGACGCCAATATCGGCTACACCATCGAGGATGTGCGGCGGGTGATGCCGGCGATGGACGAGCTGGAGATCGGCTGGCTGGAGGAGCCGTTTCCGGCGCATGACCACGCGCTGTACGCCCAGGCCAGCAGCTACGGGCATACGCCGCTGGCGGCGGGGGAGAACCACTTCACCCGATACGAGTTCTCCCGCGTGCTGGAGGATGGGGTGATCCGCATCTGGCAGGCCGATCTGTCGAAGGCCGGCGGCGTCACTGAATGCATGCGCATTGCAGCGATGGCCAGTGCTTCGAAAATTCCGTTCCACCCGCATTCGTCGATGACCGGGTTGAACCAGGCGGCGTCGATTCACCTGCTCGCGGCGATCGACAATGGCGGGTATTTCGAGGCCGATATCAGCACCGCCAACAAGTTTCGTGACGAGCTCGGCAGCACGCCCTGGACCATCCGGCCGGACGGTACGGTGCTGCCGAATGAGGCGCCGGGCATCGGCGTGGAGATCGACGAAGGATGGATCGCGGCGCATCCCGCCATTGAGGGGCCAGGTTATGTTTGAGCGCACGTGGATCGCGCCTCGTCGGGTGCCCCATCACCGTCGGGAGATGGCCGGGTCGGGGGCCGGCCATGACGCGTGGGGGCGTCCAATTCTTCAGGGCGTCGGCGCGCGCGCACGAAAACTCGTCGCCGGGCCTGACCCGGCCATCTCCCGTCCGTTCCGTCGAGCCCTCCTCGCCCTCCTGCTTTCCACCCTCCCCGCCGCCGCCCAACAGCCCTTTCAGGCAGCCCGCGAGGTCCGTCTGCTGTGCGGCTTCGCCCCCGGCGGCACCTGCGACCTGCTGTCCCGTCTGCTGGCTGAGCAATTCACCGGCGTCATCGGCAACCGCGTTGTGGTGGAGAACCGCACCGGCGCGTCGGGCATGATCGCCGGCGAGGCGGTCGCGCGCGCGGCACCCGACGGCCACACGCTGCTGTTGATGCCGATGGCGCTCGGCTCCGTCCTGCCGGTCACGCCCGGGCTGCGTATGCCCTTCGATGTGGACCGCGAGCTGACGCCCATCTCCAACGTCGCAAATGTGTACAATCTTCTCGTGGTGAACCCTGGCGGGCCGTACCGGACGGTGGCGGACATCATCGCCGCCGCCCGCGCCAGGCCCGGCCAACTCAGCTATGCCAGCACCGGCACTGGCACATCGCAGCACCTGTCTGGCGCGTTGTTCGAGCGGCTGACCGGCACGCAGATGCTGCACGTTCCATTCCGCGGCGGGGCGCCGGCCATCGTGGAGATCACCGCCGGGCGGGTGGACATGATGTTCGGCAACATGCCGGAAATGCTGGGGCAAATCCGCGATGGCGGGCTGCGCGCCGTGGGCTATGGCGCGCCGCGGCCCAGCCCGTTGCTGCCGGAGCTGCCGGTGATCGGCGCCGGGCTGCCGGGCTTCGAAATCCGCTCCTGGTTCGGCCTCGCGACGGCTGGCAACACGCCGCCAGCCATCGTGGAGGGCTGGCTGGCGGCACTGCGCCAGGTCGGCCGCAACCCGGATTTTCAGCGCCGGATGGCGGAGAATGCGATGGAGATTACCATCGATGACCCCGCCGCCTTCCGCGCGACCATTGCCGAGGACAGGGCGCGTTGGGCCGAAGTTGTCCGTTACGCGAACATCCGCGCCGATTGAACCCGCCCCGGTTGTGCGCCAGGATATCGACGCAATCGGAGGAAAGAAGATGCGGGGATTCATCTTGGCGGCCGTGGCCCTTTTACCGGCCGCGGCCTGGGTG
>CAXTJY010000309.1:2233-2819 GCA_964244395.1 uncultured Rhodovarius sp. | reverse complement strand
TTGGCATGGCCGAGGCACGGACCAGCCGGGCCGGCGCCGAGGCTTCGGCGGAGGCCCCCGCCGATGCCGTCCCTGCCCGCACGCATGCCAGCCGCAGCCGCGCTGCTGCTGCGGCAGACACGCCGTCCAATGCGGCGCCCGCGCGTGGCCGTGCCCGAAACGCTGCCGCCGAAGCCCCCGCTCGCGCTGCTCGCCCCGCCACGCCGGCACAGGAAGCGCAGCGCCAGCGGATGCGCGACTGCAACGCCGAGGCCCGGACCCGCAGCCTAAGCGGCCCGACGCGCTCCGCTTTCATGCGGCCATGCTTGAGCGGCCACCCGCCGGCTGCCGGCGCCGCCAACTGAGTTGTCCACCCCGCGACGGCGCGACAACGCCTACCACCGTCGAACTCGGCCCAACCATCTCCCCACAGCGACGGGTGCCGCCAATTGAGGTGTAGTCCGACTACCGCGCGACCCACGGCCGGGCTCGATCCGGCCATCTCCCAACGCATTCGCACCCTTACCTTCAACGGCGCCGAGGAGCGTTAAGCCATCGGCTTAAAGCCGTTCGATCAGCGCCATCGCCGCTGCCGGATTGCGTGGCT
>CAXTJY010000309.1:0-2223 GCA_964244395.1 uncultured Rhodovarius sp. | reverse complement strand
GCAGGCAGATCGCCATCATGAGGTTGAAGAAGACGAACACGTCGCGCGTCTTCGCCTTCAGGGCCGGCGCCAGCAGAGGCAGGTTCTTTGGAAAGCCGCCCTTGGCCCACGCCTTCGCCGTGTTCGCCCAGCCGTCCAGGGCTTCGGCATCATAGCCGGTCGACTCCTCCTCGCTCGCGCATTGCAGCCGGGCGTAGATGAAATCCGCCGTCGCATCGTGCAGACGCGGGAATTCCGGGTTGTCGGTCAGCACGGCCGCTACCTCGTAGCGACGAAGCAGCTCGACGAACTCTTCCACCACGAAGCTGTCATGCCGGACCTCGACGACGTGTCGCAGTTTCAGCCCCGCCACTTCCTTCGGCAACAGCTTCAGGAAGGCCTCGAAGTCCTCCGGGTCGAACTTCTTGGTCGGCAAGAACTGCCAGTTGATCGGGCCTAGCTTGGCCTTGAGCTCGGCGATGCCGCTATTGACGAAGCGCATCACGGACTCGCCGCCCTCCGCCAGCACCTTGCGGTTGGTGCAGAAGCGGCTGGCCTTCACCGCGAAGACGAATTCTTCCGGCGTCTCGTCATGCCACTTGGCAAAGCTCGACGGCTTTTGACTGCCGTAATAGGTGCCGTTGATCTCGATGGCGGTGACGTGCCGGCTGGCGTAGCCCAGCTCCTTGGCGTGGGTCAGCCCTGCCGGGTAGAAATTGTCGCGCCAGGGCTCGAAGGTCCAGCCGCCCACGCCCGCCCGGATCATCGTGTGTCTCGCATGGGGAACAGGGCTACCACGGGGCAGGCGAGTGTTGCCAGCGATCGCCATTGCGCCAAGATGCTGCGAAGCAGCAAGGAATTTTCCATGGACATTGCTACCCCCCTGACCACCACACAGCAGGCCGCGCTGGCCGAACGCTACGGTGCCGCCACGCCGCCCGCCGGGCCGTGGAACGAGCACATCGCCCTGCTGCTGTCGCACCGCTCCATCCGCGGCTATCGGCCGGACGCGCTGCCCGCCGGCACGTTGGAGACGCTGGTCGCCGCCGCGCAATCCGCCGCCACCAGCTCCAACTTGCAGACCTGGTCGGTGGTCGCGGTGACCGATCAGGCCAAGAAGGTCGAGCTGGCGAAGCTGTGCAACAACCAGAAGCACATCGAGCAATGCCCGCTCTTCCTCGTCTGGCTCGCCGATGTCTCGCGCAACCAGCGGCTGGGCGACGCGGCGGGCGTGGAGATGGAGACGATGCCGTGGATGGAGACCTTCCTGGTCGCCGCCGTCGATGCCGCCCTGGCGGCGCAGAACGCCACGGTGGCCGCGGAGTCGCTGGGCTTGTCCACCGTCTATATCGGCGCGCTGCGCAACCACCCGGAAAAGGTCGGGGAGTTGCTGGGCCTGCCGCAAGGGGCGGCGGGGATGTTCGGCCTGTGCATCGGCTATGCCGCGCCTGGCGTTGCCAACGCCATCAAGCCGCGGCTGCCGCAATCCGCCATCCTGTTCCATGAGAGCTACGGTGCCGCCGATGAGCCGGCGTTGGCCGCCGCCTATGATGCGGAGATGATGACCTTCACCGATCGCAGCGGCATGGCGCCGGAGAACTGGAGCGACAAGGTCCTGGTGCGCATGGGCAAGCTGAAAGGGCTGAGCGGCCGCGAGAAGCTGTCGGCTGTGCTGCGCGGCATGGGCTTTCCGCTCAGGTAAGCCCGCGGCGCAGGGCCATGGCCGCGGCCGCGATGAGATCCATGGCCGGGCGCACGATTTGCGCCATGGTCAGGCAGCCATGCAGCAGGTCGGCAGCGTGCAGGTGGCTGGTTCGGACGGCCTCGGCCTCCAGCCGCGCGGCAAAGGCGCGACCCTCGTCGCAGAGGGGGTCGTGGCCGACCGTCAGCACGAAGGCTGGCGCCACCCCGGCCAGGGAGGCTGCGCGCAAGGGGGAAGCGCGCCAGTCATTCCAGCGCACGGGGTCCGGTGCGTAATGCTGCCGGAACCAGTGCATCCCCGAGGTCGTCAGCGGCAGGCCATCCTGAAACCGGGCGTAGCTGTGCTGCCGCTGTACCATGTCGGTGACGGGATAGAGCAGCAACTGGAACCGCAGCGGCGGCAGGGTGCCGTCGCGCGCCATCAACGCCGCCACCGCGGCCAGATTGCCGCCGGCGCTGTCGCCGCCGACCGCTAGGCGCGAGGCATCGATGCCCAGCCCGTTGGCATGCTCCGCGGCATAACGCACGGCTGCGGCCATGTCC
>CAXTJY010000308.1:3241-5512 GCA_964244395.1 uncultured Rhodovarius sp. | reverse complement strand
GGGCGTAATTCAATCCTGAAGTGGCGTAGACGATCACCATCGGCGTGCCGAGAAGCTCGGTCATGCGCGAGGTGAGTATGCGCGCCAGGATGTCCGTGTTGCCGCCGGCCGCGAAGGGCACGATGACGCGGATCGGGCGGTCCGGGTAAGCAGCGTTTGCATTGCGCGTGACGACAATGCTGGGCGCTGCCGCGAGCAGCAGGCGGCGTGACCACATGGCGGGGCATCCTCCAACCCGGCATCTGCGGCCGGTTGGGTGCATCATGACCCGCGGCTCGCGCTTGCCGCAAGCGCTGAGGTGGACCAGCATCCGCGCCAAAGGCGGGGAATGCATGATGGAACAGCGGCCACTGGGACGAACCGGGATTTCCGTCTCGGTCCTCGGCTATGGTTGCGGCGCCATTGGCGGCCTCATGGTCAAGGGCACGGCGACCGAGCAGGACCGTGCCATCGGCCGCGCGCTGGATCACGGCATCACTTATTTCGACACTGCTACTGCCTATGGCGATGGGGCGTCGGAACGCAATCTTGGCCGCGCGCTGCACGGGCTCGGCGCCAACCCAGTGGTCGGCACCAAGGTGCGGGTCTTCGCCGGACAACGCGGCGATATCGCGGGCCGGATCACATCCTCGCTGGAGGAAAGCCTCACCCGGTTGGGGCGAGACAGCGTGGATATTTTCCAGCTGCACAACCCGATCACCGAGCGCGGGGCGGAACCCGCCTTCACACCCGAGCAAATCCTGAACGAGGCCGTACCGGCGCTGGAGCGCGCCCGGGCCGCCGGGAAATTCCGCTTCTTCGGCATCACCGGGCTGGGCGATGCGGCCGCGCTCCGGCATGTCCTCGATGTCGGCGGCTTCTCCACCGCGCAGATTCCCTACAATTTGCTGAATCCGAGCGGCATCGCCCCGGCGAGCGAAGATGCACCTGACCTAGGCGGGATCATCCGCCACGCGGCTAGCCTGGGCGTCGGCGTCATGGCCATCCGCATCCTGGCGGGTGGCGCGCTGAGCGGGACGGAAAACCGCAGCCCGCTCGGCACGCAGAAGGTCGAGCCCATCGCCTCGGGCGAGAGCTACGCGGCGGATGTGGTGGCGGCGCGCCGGTTCCAGCCCATGGTTGCCGCTGGCCATGCCGCCGATCTTGTCGAACTCGCGCTGCGTTTCGCGATCGGCGCGCCGGAGATCGCCACGAACATCGTCGGCACGTCGAGCCTGGAGGAGTTGGACCACGCCGTGGCGGCAGTGGCGAAGGGTAGGCTGCCAGACGGATTGGTCTGAGGACCGGCATAACGGGTACGCGTGTGCGCGGCCGGGCTGGTGCGGCCGTATGCAGGGGCGCAGCCTCAGGCCAGTGAAGCGAGAGCCACCAGTGATGTGAGCGCCGGCACGGGCGAAGTCCCGACCCCTGCCCAAAGCCCCCGGGGCACGTAAGCCGCTCGCATCCCCGCCTCCCGCGCCGGCAGCACGTCGTTATCCACGCGGTCGCCGACATAAGTGATATCGGCCGGGTCCGTCCCGCAGGCTTTCGCGACATGCGCAAAGAATTCGATATCGGGCTTCTGCACTCCCCACTCCGCCGATGTGGCAATGAAGTCCGCGCCCAGCGCCAGGGCTTCCAAAGCTGGCTTCGCCTCCAACGGCTGGTTGCCGGCGATGCCGATCCGCGCCCCCGCCGCCCGCAACGCCGCAAAGGCCGGGCGCACATCGGGGTAGAGATCGTCCTCCAGCGGTGCATCCTCCGCCAGCCGGGCGCGGCGGATGGCCATGATGTCCCGCCCCGGCGCCAGGCGCTGCATGGTGTGGCGGTGGCTCAGCCCGTGCGAGATGTCCTCGCGCAGCGCGTCCCAGATGGCGTCGTAGGGCACGGCCAGCGCTGTCGCCCAGCCGCGCCACATCCGGGTCTCGTCCACCAGCACGCCGCCGACGTCGAAGACGAACCAGGGCCTTCTCAGTGCAGCAATTCCAGCACCGCCAGCCGGTTCTCCGCCACCGGCACGGCGCGGCCCACCACCGTCTCGGCGTTGAAGACGCCGGTGACGAGGCTGCCGAGCCGCCCCGCCGGCAGCGCGACCGCGACGGTGGTAAGCATCGGCACGCCTGGCGGGATGCCCGCCGCCCGCTGCCGGTCCAGCAGCACGATGTCCCGCGGCACGCCGAAATAGCCCCGTGGCCGGGTCAGCCGCACCGCTGCCGCGGCGCCCCGCTCCAGCTCGGTCATCGGCGAGGGTGGACGGAGGTGGAAGACGTCGGTGCCGCGCGGGAAGGGGCC
>CAXTJY010000308.1:0-3231 GCA_964244395.1 uncultured Rhodovarius sp. | reverse complement strand
CCGGCGAACAGATGCAGGATGGTCTGGCCGGGGTAGGCGACCTCCCATTCCAGGCGCCAATCCGGCTGCACCGCCACCGGTCCCCACACGCCGCTCGAATCGGTGGTGGCCTGGTGCAGGCGGCGGGCGCGGCTGCCATCGTCGTTCACATGCCAGACTGTCACCTGCACGCCGGCCACCGCGCGGTTGGTACTTTGCCAGGCCGGCGGCACGCCCGGCGCGCCCGGCTCGGCGCCGGTGCACAGGCCATTCAACATCGGGTACCGTTCGGCCGGAATGTCGAGCCTCGCCGCCTCGCGCCCCACGATGAAGCGGAACAGCTCGGCGAAGGCGCGGGGGTGGAACGCCACCTCGCGATGGTCCAGCCCCGGCAACACCAGGTTGGTGGCGCCGCGCAGATAGGGACCGTCCTGCGTGATGCCGGTGGGCACGCCGGGGCGGCCCACGAAGCGGCCATCCGGCTGGGCGTAGAGGTCCTGCGCGTCGCTCCGCAGCGTCAGGAATGCGGTGCCCTCCACCACATCGGTGGCGCCGCCGTTCAGCCGGCGCAGGTAGGGCGCGCGGCCGTTGAACTCGCTGCCCGGGTTCTCGTCCCAGTCATACACGCCGTGGTTCGGGGTGCCGCAGGTCGCGACGTGGCTGACCTGGGCGCCGCCGCCCTGATGGACGACGAAATCGCGAATCGGGTAGCCGCCGCGCGAGGAGCCGACCAGCGCAATCCGCGCCACCCCCGTCTCGGCCCGCAGCCGCGCGACCTCGGCGGCCAGGCGTTGGGTCTGCTCGGCTGAAGAGGAGCGATGCGGCTGCGGCACCGCATCGTTGCTGCGGGCCAGCGGGTTCGGCAGGCTGATGGCCCGCACCTGGCCATGGCCATTGACGGCGAAGCGCCACAGCGTGGTCAACCACTGCGCGGCGTGGTCACCATTGCCATGCACGAGCAGCACGGGCGGGACCGTGGCCTGGGCGCGGGCCAGGAAGGGTGCAAGCAACAAGGGGAGCGTCCGTCGGGTGATCATCGCGCCAAGATAGCGGCTTCTTCCGTAGCCGTCAGGATGCCTGACTGGCCTGGACCTGAGCGCTTATTCGGAACAGGCTGACAGGCATGGCCGTCCTTCGCATCGTCGCCAACCTGTCGTCCGCCTCGCCGGCCGAACTGGCGGCCTTCTACGCCGATCTATTGGGTCTGCGGGTGGCGATGGATATGGGTTGGATCGTCACCTTGGACGGTGGGACGCTGGCGGCACCGCAACTCAGTGTCGCCAGCGAGGGCGGGTCGGGCGCGCCGCTCCCCGATGTCTCGATCGAGGTGGATGACCTGAATCAGGTTTGGGGCAGGCGCGGCAGGCCGGACACCCAATCGTCTACGGCCCGGTCAGCGAGCCCTGGGGCGTCAGGCGCTTCTATTTGCGCGACCCCGGCGGCCGATTGATCAACATCCTCGCCCAAGCATGAAAGAACGGAGGCCTCAACCCTTCTCGATGGTGAGGTCAGGCGCTTCCGGATGCTTCATGCCGACGAGGTGATAGCCACAATCCACATGATGCACCTCGCCGGTCACACCGGCCGAAAGCGGGCTGAGGAAATACAGGCCGGACCCGCCGACCTCCTCCAGCGTCACGTTGCGGCGCATCGGCGAATTGTACTGGTTCCACTTCATGATGTAGCCGAAATCGCCGATGCCGCTGGCCGCCAGCGTCTTGATCGGCCCGGCCGAGATGGCGTTGACCCGGATCTGCCGCTCGCCCAGATCGGCCGCCATGTAGCGCACGCTGGCCTCCAGCGCCGCCTTGGCCACGCCCATTACGTTGTAGTGCGGCACCCAGCGCTCGGCGCCCAGGTAGGAAAGGGTGAGCATGGCGCCGCCCTCCTTCATCAGGGCCGCCGCCCGACGCGCGGTGGCGGCGAAGGAGTAGCAGGAGATATCGAGCGCCTGCAGGAAGACGTCGCGCGGCGTGTCGATGAACCGCCCGCGCAGAAAGTCCTTGTTGGCGTAGCCGATGGCGTGGACCAGGAAGTCCAGCTCGCCCCACTCCGCCTGCAGCGCGTCGAAGGTCGCATCGATCTGTGCGTCGTCGCCCACGTCGCAGGGCAGCACCAGGGAAGAGCCGACGGATGCAGCGAGGGGGCGGACCCGCTTCTCCAGCGCCTCGCCCTGGAAGGTGAATGCCAGCTCGGCGCCCTGGGCGGCGCAAGCCTGGGCGATGGCCCAGGCGATGGAACGGTGGTTGGCCACGCCCATGACCAGACCGCGGCGGCCCGCCATCAATGTCCCGGTCGGAATCGCGGCTTGGGTCAAGGTGTCGGGCATGGCTTTGGCGGAAGGTTGAAGGGCTTTGGATGTGGTGGCACATGCCCATGAGCCGGGCAAGGCCCGCTTCATTTCAGGATATTACGCATGGCTGAGGACCCCTATGACCTCTTCGCCGAATGGATGGCAGCGGCCACGGCATCCGAGGTCAATGACCCCAATGCGATGTGCCTGGCGACCTGCACGGCGGATGGCCGGCCGAGTGCACGGATGGTGCTGCTGAAGGGGGTCGATGCCCGCGGCTTCGTCTTCTACACCAACCTGGAAAGCCGCAAGGGCGGCGAGCTGGCGGCCAATCCGCACGCCGCACTGTGCTTCCATTGGAAGAGCCTGGCCCGCAGCGTGCGGGTCGAGGGCGCGGTCGAGCCGGTGAGCGATGCGGAGGCTGATGCCTACTACCAGTCCCGCAGCCGCGGCAGCCGGATCGGCGCCTGGGCGTCGCGGCAATCCCGCCCGCTGGAAAGCCGCTTCGCGCTGGAGAAAGCGGTGGCGGAATACACGTTGAAATTCGGCATCGGCGAGGTGTTGCGCCCGGCGCATTGGTCGGGCTTCCGCGTCCTGCCGGAGCGGATGGAATTCTGGCGCGACATGCCCTTCCGGCTGCACGAGCGGCGGGTGTTCAAGGCTGCCGGCGCGGGGTGGGAAACCGAGTCGCTGTTTCCTTGAGCGGTGTGCCGCCCGAGCAGGCGGAGGTCGCAGCCTTCCTGGCCGGCATCACCGGCGAGGGGGTGATCGAGACGCATATCTCGATGGTGTTCCTGGGCCCTGGCGAAGCGCTAAAGCTGAAGAAGGCGGTCCATCTCGGCTTCCTGGACTTCCGGACGCTGGCCGAGCGGGGCCGGCTGGTGGCGCATGAACTGGCGCTGAACGCGCCGCATGCACCCGGCCTCTATCGGGACGCGGTGCCGGTGACGCGCGGCGAC
>CAXTJY010000307.1:0-5529 GCA_964244395.1 uncultured Rhodovarius sp. | reverse complement strand
TTCTGCCGGGAGCTGACGTGACGGCAACGCTGATTCGTCCGGGGCACGACGCTGACGCGCCGGCCTTCATCCGCCTGATCGGCGACGCCTGGGCGGAATTTCCCGGCATCGTGTTCGACGTGGATGCGGAACTGCCGGAACTGCGCCGCCTGGCGAGCTGGTTCGGCGCTGCGGGCGGCACGGTGTGGCTGGCCGAGCGGGATGGGCGACCCCTGGGGATGGTGGGCGTCCGGCCGCTCGGCTCCGATGCCGCCTGGGAAATCTGCAAGATGTATTTGGACCGCGGCGCCCGCGGCAGCGGCCTCGCGCAACAACTGATCGACACCGCCGAGGCACATGCCAGAACGTCCGGCGCGCAGCGGATGGTGCTGTGGACCGACACCCGCTTCGCCGCCGCGCACCGATTCTACGAAAAGCGCAGCTATGTCCGCCAGGGTGCCGTGCGCATCCTGGACGACCTCTCTAAATCGCTGGAGTTCCGCTACGCCAAGCCGCTCACCGGCCTGGTGGTGGACATGCTGGACGGCGCCGCCGCCGGCAGCGCGGAGCGGCGCCTGGCCGACATCCTGGTGGCCTGCGTGGCGGACGGCGCCAGCCTGTCCTGGCTGCCGCCCCTGGCGCCGGACAAGGCGCTGGCCTTCTGGAAGCGCGCCACCACCGAGGTGGCGGGGCAGCATCGGGTGCTGCTGGCGGCCTGGCTGCAGGGCGAGCTGGCCGGCACAGTGCAGCTGGAACTGGCGACCGAGGAGAACCAGCCGCATCGCGCGCAGCTGTCCAGGCTGCTGGTGCACCCGGCCTGGCAGCGGCGCGGCATCGGCCGCGCGCTGGTGGCCCGGGCCGAGCAGGCGGCGCAACGGCTGGGCCGGCGGCTGCTGACTTTGGGCACCCGCGCCGGCGACAAGGCCGAAGGGCTGGTGCGGCAGGCAGAATGGGTCGAAGCCGGCCGCATTCCAGGTTATACAACCGACGGCGACGCATTGCTGTTCTTCAAGACGCTGGAGTGACGACACGATGATCGAGGCGACCTGGTGCCGTATGATGGCGGCCTACAACAGCGAGATGAACCGACGCATCTACGCGGCCGCGGACGAGTTGGACGATGCCTCGCGCCGCGCCGACCTCGGTGCCTTCTTCGGCAGCCTGCAAGGCACGCTCAACCACATCATGTGGGCCGACCACATGTGGATGAGCCGCTTTGACGGCTGGCAGAAGCCCGATCTGGGCATCCGCCAGAGCCCGGACTTCATCGATGAATGGCCCGCCCTGCGCGCCGCGCGGGTGGAGACCGACCAGCGCATCGAAGGCTGGGCCGCCCGGGTCGAACCCGCCGCGTTGGCCGGCGATCTGAGCTGGTTCAGCGGCGCCTCGCTGCGTGAGATGACCAAACCGCGCGGCGCGCTGGTGACGCACATGTTCAACCATCAGACGCATCACCGCGGCCAGGCGCATGCCCTGCTGACGCGGCTCGGGGTCAGGCCGGGGGACACCGACCTGCCCTGGCTGGTGACGTCTTTCGAGTAGCCAGCGTCAGGCCTTGGCCAGCGCCGATTCGATATCGCCGATGGAATGCCCGGTAAGGTCCTTGGCCAGCTCCACGACCAGCACGGCTTCCAGCGCCTTGTGGTAGTGCTTGCGCAGTTCACCCAGCGACTTGGGCGCCGCCACGACGGCAAGGGCCTGGAAGCCTTTGCCGAGCGCCTGTGTGTTCAGCCAACCCGCGACCGCCACCACGAAGCTGTCTTCCTCCAACCGGCTGTCATCGGGGTTTGCGGCGCTGCTGGCGTGCCGCGCACCGGAAGACTTGTTGTCGCTGCTGAGCTCGGGCTCCTGCAAGGCGATGAGCTTGGGCTCGCCGACCGCGCCGGTGTTGCGGAAGAGACGAAGCTTTTCCCCGTCAATCACGGCGACCGTAGCATCTACTGGCAAAAGCATGGGGTTGAGTCCTTATTGCCTCAACCCAACCGCTCACGCCTCACCCGGTTGCCGATGGAAGGCTGGGGCTAGCCGAACACATCCGCCGGGCTGTCACAGCCCAGCTCCAGCCCCAGCTCGCGCCCCATCCGCGCACCGTCCCGCGCGGCGCCCACCACTTCGCGCTTGAGCAGGAAGCTGCCATCGGCCCGCGCAATCAACCCGGTCAGCCGCATCTGCCCCTCCGGCAGCAGCCGCGCATAGGCGCCGATGGGGGTGCGGCAGGAGCCGTCCAGCGCACCCAGCAATCCCCGCTCGGCCTGCGCCACCGCCATGCTGGGGAAGTGCTGGATGGCGCCCAGCAGCTCGCGCAGCTCGTCGTCATCCTCGCGCACGGTGATGCCGATGATGCCCTGACAGGCGGCGGGGACCATAATTTCCGGCTCCAGCACCAGATCGGCCTCGCGCTCCATCTCCAGCCGCTTCAGGCCGGCGATGGCCAGCAGCGTGGCGGAGACGTGGCCACCATGCACCCGGGCCAGCCGGGTCTGCACATTGCCCCGCATCATGCCGATGCGCAGGTCAGGGCGCACCGCCAAAAGCTGCGCCTGGCGCCGCACCGAGCTGGTGCCGATCAGCGCGCCATGCGGCAGGCTGGCGAGCGGATTGCCGGGGTCCACCGCATCCTCCATGCCGGCGCCGAGCACAATGGCATCACGCGCATCCTCCCGCTCCAGCACGCAGGCCAGCGCGATGCCCGGCGGCAACTCGGTCTCCAGGTCCTTGAGCGAATGGACGGCGAAATCGACCCGGCCATCCAGCAGCGCCTCATGGATTTCCTTGGCGAACAGCCCCTTGCCGCCGATCTCGGCGAGGCGGCGCGACTGGATCGCGTCGCCGGAAGTGATGATCTGGTGTTCCTCGAACGCCTTCTGGCCGCGCATCAGCGGACAGAACCGGGTGATCAGGTCGAGGAAATGCCGCGTTTGATACAGCGCCAGGGGCGATGCCCTGGTGCCGACCTTCATCGGCAACGAGCGGTGATGCGGCCGCACCATGGCGCCGTGACTGTGCTGATGCGCCGGGGCCGCAACGGCCGGGCGCGAAACGACCTCGCTCATGCGCGTGACAGCCCGAGCAACTGCGCCGTGTCCTTCAGGAAGATTTTGGCATGCGCCAGGGGGTCCCTTCGGACCAGCTTCTTGTTCATGTAACCCTCCCAGGTCAGCCGCTGAACGTCGGGGTCCTTGCACATCTTCACGAAGCGCTCCCGGGTCCAATCGTTACGATACCAAAACCATTGCATGATGCCCAGCACGAAGAAGACCTGGCCGTGGTCTTTCATGAACAATTTCCGGGCCATCGACAGCGCTTTCGCGTCGCCGGTCTCCAGCAGCTTCATCGCAGCCACTGCCGCCAGCCGGCCGCCCAGCATGGCGTAGTAGATTCCCTCGCCGGAGGCCGGCGCGACCACGCCGGCGGCGTCGCCTGCCAGCACCACGTCACGGCCATTATCCCACTTCTTCAGCGGCTTGAGCGGGATGGGCGCGCCCTCGCGCCGGATGGTGTGCCAGCCATCCATCCCCATGGAAGCGCGCAGCGCGCCCACCGAGCCGCGCAGCGAGAAGCCCTTATTGGCGCTGCCCGTGCCGATGCTTGCGGTGCGCCCATGCGGGAACACCCAGGAGTAGAAGTCCGGCGAGTATTTGCCCTCATAGATCACGTCGCAGCGCTTGCCGTCCCAGTCGGAAGTCTCGGGCGCCGCCACGATCTCATGATACGCAAAGACGCATTTCGGCATGGGTTGGTCCGGCAGCGCCTGCTTCGCCACCTGGCTGCGCGCGCCATCGGCGCCGATGACGCAGCGCGCCCGCACCCGGACCGGCGCGTCCGCGCCCTTCGGCGTGTATTCGACGATGGAGACCCCGTCGGGGCCGCGGCTGATGCCCTCGAAGGACCCGCGGCGCCAGTCAGCGCCATTGGACGCCGCCCGCTCGCGCAGCCACTCGTCGAAATGCTCGCGATCGACCATGCCGACATAGCCATTCTCGACCGGCATATCGACCCACTTCTTCGACGGCGCGACGATCCGCGCGCAGTTGATGCGCGCCACGATCTGCGAGTCGGGGATGGCGAAATCGCGGATCGCGCGCGGCGGAATGGCGCCGCCGCAGGGCTTGATGCGCCCGGCCCTGTCCAGCATCAGCACCGAATGCCCGGCGCGGGCGAGGTCGTCGGCCGCGGTGGCGCCGGCGGGGCCGCCGCCCACGACGATGACGTCGAATGTCTCGGTCATGCTTCTGCCTCCCTGAGCAGTGTTGGGCGCGACGGCGCGCCGATTCGCCAAGCCAGCAAGGCCGAGACGACGAACAGTGCCGCCTCCGCCACGAAAACTATCGCGTAGGCCGGCCCGGCGGCGCCGGTCACCAGGCGCCCGAGGTCGCACAGCACGGTGCCGGCCAGGCCGCCCAGGCCGAAGGCGATGGCTTGGGCCGCGCCCCAAAGCCCCATGCGCATCCCAGCCCGCTCTTCGCCCTCGTGGCCGGCAAGCTGCATCATCGAGCCGATGGCGGCGGCGGCGAACACGCCGTTGCCGACGCCCAGCAGGAAATAGGCCGCGCCCAACGAAAAGCCCGTTCGCGCGCCCGCCAGAACGGCCAGCATCACTGCCGAGGCCAGGCAGCCAGCCACGCGCCAACCGCGCAGGGAACCCAGGGCGCGGCCAGCGAACAGGCTGCCCAGCAGACCCACCACCACCATGCCCAGCGCGGTGCCGGCATTCTGCTGCCCCGCCAATGCGGTGGAGGCGCCGATGCTCAAGCCGAACACCTCGCCCGCGAAGGGCTCCAGGATCAGGTCGGCAGCGCTGTAGGCCAGCATCGAGACGAAGACGAAGATGGTGAATTGCCGCGCCGCGGGCTCCGCCCACACCTCGCGCAGCGCGGCCCGGAAATCGCCCTGTACCGGCGGGCGCGGCGCGCTGCGCTCGATGCCGGCCACCGCCGCGCAGGCCATCAGGAAGGCCACCGCGCAGATGCCGCCTACCACGGCCAGCAGCCGCTCGGGCGAAAACGGGTCCAGCAGCTTGCCGGCGATGGTGGCGGTGACGGCAAAGCCCGCGATCATCATCAGCCACACGATGGTGCCAGCGGCGGCGCGGCGGGCCGGTGCCACTTCGCCGGCCAGCAGCGTCAGCAGCGAGGTGCCGGCCGCGCCCACCCCGGCTCCGATCATCACGAAAGCCAGCACCGCCAGCGCTATGCCAGGCCAGAACTGCGTCGCCAGCAGCCCGGTGGCCGCCGCGGCCAACGTGCCGCCCAGCGCCAGCACCGCCATGCCGCCGACGATCCAGGGCGTGCGCCGGCCGCCGGCATCGGAGCCATGCCCCATGCGCGGCCGCAGCATTTGCATCGCGTAATGGATCGCCACCAGCAGCCCGGGCAGCGTCGCCGGCAGCGCCAGCTCCACCACCATGGCGCGGTTGATGGTGGAGGTCGTGAGCACCACCACCGTCCCGAGCGCTGTCTGAACCAGGCCGAGCCGGATGATGCCGAACCAGCTCAGACCCGTCATGCCAGCCACCGCAGGGCCACCGCGCACACCATCATGCCGGTCACC
>CAXTJY010000306.1:4379-5531 GCA_964244395.1 uncultured Rhodovarius sp. | reverse complement strand
GCGCCGGGCTGGCGAACAGGCTACGGCGGCCGGGCATGGGGTTCTTCCTTGGGTGCTGGAGCGCCCGGAGCTTCGCGCGCGCGCCGCCACCGGTAAAGCCGTGCGTGTCGTGTTGTAACACAGGCTGCGCAACCGCAGCCCGGTCGCCTATATTAAGATGTAAGAAGTGGCCCCGGCCCCAAAGGTGACATTCATGAGGAAGACCCAGATCATCGCGCTGAGCGGCGTGGCACTTGCCCTGACTGCCTGCGCCATCCCGCCGCCCACCGGCCCCTCGGTGGTGGCGCTGCCGCCCAAGGGTGGGGACTACGCCCGGTTCCAGCAGCAGGATGCGAGCTGCCGGCAGAACGCGTCGGCCAGCACCGGCTACGCCAACCCGGCGGTGGCGGCCAACCAGGCGGCGGCGGGCACGGTGGCGCTGGGTACCCTGGCCGGCGCCGGCATCGGCGCCGCGCTTGGCGCCGCGGCGGGCAACCCAGGTGCCGGGGCGGCGATCGGCGCTGGCACCGGTGCCCTGGTCAGCGGCGGCGCGGCAGCCAACGCGGCAGCGGCGAGTGGCTATGGCCTGCAGCAGCAATACGACGTGACCTACGCCCAGTGCATGACGGCGGCGGGCAACGATGTTCAGGCGCCGGAGCCTGGCTATCAGGTCGCCGGCGCCTATCCCTATGGCTATGGATACGGCTACGGCGCGCCCTACGGGCCATATTGGGGCGGTGGGCTCTATCTCGGGATCGGGCCACGCTTCGGCGGGTATCGTGGCGGCTATTGGGGCGGGCGCGGCTATGGCGGCCGCTTCCGCCGCTAAAGGCCGATGCGCAGCCGGGTGATGCCCCAGACAGCAGCGGCGCTGATGGCCAGCAGGCCGAGCCCGAGCGCCGGACTTGCCAGGCGCGGCGCCGCCACCTCGGTAGGCAGCTTTTTCACGCCATGGATCATCGGCCCCAGCAAGTCGTGGCTCTTGGCGACGAAGTAGACTCCCACCGCCAGCACATGGAGGGCGATGGCGCCGAGCAGCCAGTAAAAATTCTGGATGTGGATCGACGAGGCCAGATCGACCACCCATTCCGGGGCGCGGCGGGCCAGCGGCCCGCGGGTGAAAATCTGGTCGTAGGTGAACAGCCCGGTCACCGCCTGGGTCAGCAACAGGCC
>CAXTJY010000306.1:0-4369 GCA_964244395.1 uncultured Rhodovarius sp. | reverse complement strand
CCTCCGCATCCGGCTCCCGCCGCGTCATCTTGCCGAGCTGGCGGAAGGCGGCGTTGGGCCAGGACAGGAAGTGGCGGAACCGCGCCGTATCGCTGCCGAACAACCCCCACAGCAGGCGGAACAGCACCAGCGTCAGGATCGCGTAGCCGGACAGCATGTGCCAATCCATCCGGTGCGCCTTGGCGGTGCCGAAGGAGACCAGCAGCAGGACCAGGATCAGCCAGTGGTTCAGCCGCACCCAGCCATCCCAGACCTTGACGTAGTGGAATTTCATGCGCGCTCCTCGGGCAAGCATGGCAAGGCAGCATGGCGGGCCGGCAGGGGCAAGCGGGATTTGCCCGCGGGTCGCGGGCGGCTAACCCAGCCCCGCGCCCACTGCGTCCAGCCGGTCCAGCAGCGGGTCCAGCATCAGCGCGAAACGCACCATTCCACCGACCAGCGCGTTGGCGCCCACCGGCTGCTCCGCCGGCGCATCCTCGCCGCGCAGGACCACGCGGTGGTCTGCCAGCAGGTGCAGGCGCAACCCGTCCGGCAGGTTCCGCCGCATCTCGGCCACCGCCGAAGCGACCGCCCTGCGGTCCTCCCCGCCGCGCCCCCTGGGCCGCGCCGTTGAGGGGATGCGCCCGGCCAGGGCCATCAGCCGCAGCCCGCGACCCGTGACCTCGGCGGCACAGACCCGCCCCCGCCAGGAATATCGCACCACCGGCCGCAGCCCCGGCGCGCGCGGCGACAGCACGCCCGTCGAACTCACGTGGAAAGGTCCCAAGGTCAACATGCGGCCAACTTGCCGCGCCGGAATGAAGAGAGGATAAACCGGCCCATGGCACTTCAGCAATCTCTCCGCATGGTCCTCGCGCGGCCACATCCGGCCGGCTACCCGTTCATCGGGGCGGGCGCGGTGGTCAGCCTGCTGGGATTGCTGCTGAGCGGCTGGATCTTCTGGCCGGCCTTCCTGTTCACCCTGTTCGCGCTGTATTTCTTCCGCGACCCGGACCGGGTGCCGCCGCTGCGGCCAGACATGGTGGTGGCCCCCGCGGATGGGCATGTCGTCAGCGTCGGCCAGTTCCCGCCGCCGGCGGAGCTGGCGATGGGCGATACCCCGGTGTGGCGCGTGGCCATCTTCCTGTCCGTCATCGACGTGCATGTGAACCGCAGCCCGGTCGCGGGGCGCGTGGCGCGGGTGGTGTACCATCACGGCAAGTTCCTCTCCGCCAACCTCGACAAGGCCAGCGACGAGAATGAGCGCAACGCCCTGGCCATCGCCCTGCCGGATGGCCGGGTGGTGGCCTGCGTGCAGATCGCGGGCCTGGTCGCCCGCCGCATCCTGTGCGACGCCGCGGCCGGCGACACGCTGCAGGCCGGCGAACGCTTCGGCATCATCCGCTTCGGCAGCCGCACCGACGTGTACCTGCCGCCGGGCGTGACGCCGCTGGTGCTGGTCGGCCAGACCATGGTCGGTGGCGAGACCATCCTCGCCGACCTGGCCGCCTGATGGACACCACCGGCCCTACTGCCCGGGAACGGGCCCAGCGCGCCCTGCGCCGGCGGCTGGAACGCCGGCCGCGCTACCGCGGGCCTTCGATCAACCGGCTGATCCCCAACATCCTGACCATGCTGGGCCTTTGCGCCGGCATGATCGCGGTGCGCTTCGCCTTCGAGGGCCGCTTCGGCCCGGCCGGCGCCATGATCGTCACCGCCGCCATCATCGACGGGCTGGATGGCCGCATCGCCCGATTGCTCAAGGGCACGTCGCATTTCGGCGCCGAGTTCGACAGCCTGTCCGACTTCCTCAGCTTCGGCGTAGCACCGGCCCTGGTGCTGTACCTCTGGGCCCTGCAGAGCGTGGGACCCATCTTCTTCCTGCCCTGCCTGATCTATGCCGTGGCGCTGGCGCTGCGGCTGGCCCGGTTCAACGCGGCGCTGTTCGAGGACCCGGCCAAGCCCGTCGCGCCCAAGCCGCTCTTCGCCCTGGCCTTCTTCACCGGGGTGCCGGCCCCCTGCGCCGCCGGGCTGGCGATGTTCCCGCTGTTCGCCTCGCTCGCCTTCACCGAGTGGGAGTGGCACGGCCTGGCCTGGGCGTTCCGCAACCCGGTCTTCGTGGTGTGCGTGCAGCTGGGGGTGGCGGCGCTGGCGGTCAGCACCCTGCCGTGCTGGAGCTTCAAACGGGTGAAGCTGAAGCGCGGCTGGACGCTGCCGCTGCTGGGCGGCGTGGTCGCCTATGCGACGGTGCTCGTGACGGAGCCCTGGGCCGCGCTGGCGCTGGCCGGGCTGATCTACATGGGGATGATGGCGCTGTCCTGGCGGCAGTATCGCCGGCTGGCGGCGGAGCATGCGGCCGAGCTGGAGCGGACAAGGCCGGCCTGAGGCTTCGGGACGGGGCGGCGCGCCGGGCACCAGGGACATCGCCCCGGCGCCGGCGCGCCCGCTCATCGCCGCACCCGGTTGAGCCGCAGCATCATCGCGTCGAAGGCGAAATCCGCCACCTGGTGATAGCCGTAGCTGCGGTCGCGGAAGGCGATCTGGCTGTCCAGCAATTCCTTGAATTTCGGGTTGACTGCCGACAACTCGGCGAACAGCTCCTGCGTCGCCCGGTACAGCACGTCGATCACCTCGTTCGGGAACTGCCGCAGGGTCACCCCCTCCGCCACCAGCCCGTAGATGGCGGCCACGTTCTTGAAGTCGTATTCCGCCGTCATCCGGGTTGTCGCCGCCATGCAAGCGGTCTCCAGCGCCGCCTGGTAGGCGCGCGGCAGTTCGGCGAATTTCTCCCGGTTGATGAAGGCGTGGAACACCGCGCCGCCCTCGCCCCAGCCCGGGAAGTAGTAGTTCCGCGCCACCCGCTGGAAGCCCAGCTTGGAGTCGTCGTAGGGGCCGATGTATTCCACCGCGTCGATCGTACCGCGCTCCAGCGCCGGGTAGATGTCGCCCGGCGCCAGCACCTGCGGCACCACCCCCACCTTGGCCATCACGTTGCCGGCCAGCCCCGCCACCCGCATCTTCAGGCCGCGCAGCTGCGCCACGTCGCGGATTTCCTGCCGGAACCAGCCTCCCATCTGGTTGCCGGTGTTGCCGCAGGGGAAGGCGCGGATGTTGAACGGCGCCAGCACCGTGTCCAGCATCTCGTTGCCGCCACCATGATAGAACCAGGCGTGCTGCTGCCGCACGTTCAGCATGAAGGGCACGGTGGTGCCGAAGGCCAGCGCCGGGTCCTTGCCGGTGAAGAAGATGGCGCCGGTATGCGCCATCTCCACGCTGCCGGTCTGCACCGCATCCATGACCTGCAAGCCCGGCACCAGCTCGCCGGCGGCGAAGGGGGTGATGCGGAACTTGCCGTCGGTCATGTCGGACACCATCCGGGCCATGAATTCGGAGCAGCCGAAGGTGATGTCCAACGGCCGGATGAAGCTGCTGGCGAGGCGCCAGCGGATGTCCGGGCTGGACTGGGCCAGGGCGGGGGCGGCGAGGGCCGCCGGGGCGGCGATGGCGGCGACGGAGAGGAGGTTGCGGCGTTCGGTCATGGCAGCAGCGTCCGGCGGGCTGGCCCGGCCCGCAAGAAGCTTCGCCTCGCGCGCCACCGAGCCCGCGCAGCAATTGCCGGGCAGGCAGGCACTCGCTGTGCAACGCCGCGCCACTTCGTCGACTTGTCCGAGGCCAAGCCGAACGGCATATAGAAATCAGCCCTTATTCTAGAAGGTAGGCAGATGGCTCTCAGTCTGAAAGACCCTGCGACGGACCGGCTGGCTCGGCAGGTCGCGCAACTGACCGGTGAGACGCTCACGGAGGCGGTGCGAACCGCGCTGGAAGAGCGGCTGCGCCGCGAACGCCTGAAGCGGGGGAAACCGGCTGACATGCGGCAGCGAATAGAAGCCATCCAGAAGGAGGTGGCGGCGCTCCCCGTTTTTGATGACCGAAGCCCGGACGAAATCCTGGGGTATGACGAGAACGGCCTGCCGACCTGATGGTGATCGACAGCTCGATTCTTGTTGCCCTTCTGTTGAGGGAGCCCGAAGCCGACGCGTTCCTGGCGGCGATCGAGAACGCGCCCACCCGCCTGGTGAGCACCGCCACCATTCTGGAAACCTCGATGGTCATACTCGGCCGGCTGCGTGGCGAGGGCGGACCGCGTTTGCGAACCATGTTGAAGGCCCTCGACCTTGAGTTGGTGCCCTTCACCACCGACCAACTCGATATCGCGATGGAAGCCTTCCGCAGGTTCGGCAAAGGCCGGCACCCCGCCGCCCTCAACTTCGGCGACTGCTTCTCCTATGCCCTCGCCTCCGCCACCGGAGAACCCCTGCTCTTCAAGGGCGAAGACTTCGCCCGCACCGACATCCCCGTCTATTAATTCTACTACCATCAACTTTAGTAA
>CAXTJY010000305.1:0-5542 GCA_964244395.1 uncultured Rhodovarius sp. | reverse complement strand
AGCATCGGCCTGCCCGTGCCCCCCGGCTTCACCATCACCACCGACGTCTGCACTGCCTATTACAAGAACAAAGAGATCTATCCCGAAGACCTGACCGACCAGGTCGAAGGTGCCCTGGCCCGTGTCGAAGGCGCCGTCGGCCTGAACTTCGGCGATCCGCAGAAGCCGCTCCTGGTCTCCGTCCGCTCCGGCGCCCGCGTCTCCATGCCCGGCATGATGGACACCGTGCTGAACCTCGGCCTCAACGACATCACCGTCGAAGGCCTGGCCGCGGCCAGCGGCGACCCGCGCTTCGCCTGGGACAGCTTTCGCCGGTTCATTCAGATGTTCGGCTCCGTGGTGCTGGATGTGGACCATCACCGCTTCGAGGAGATCATCGAGGCCGCCAAGCTCGACCGCGGTGTGGCCGAGGATACCGAGCTGACCGCCGATGACTGGAAAGGCGTCGTCCAGGGCTACAAGGAAATGGTGGCCGAGGTGACCGGCAGCCCTTTCCCGCAGGACCCCAAGGAGCAGCTCTGGCGTGCCATCACCGCGGTCTTCGGCAGCTGGATGAACCCGCGCGCCAACACCTATCGGCGCTTGCACGATATCCCTGCCGATTGGGGCACGGCGGTCAACGTGCAGGCCATGGTTTTCGGCAATATGGGGCAAGATTGCGCGACGGGCGTGTGCTTCACCCGCGACCCCAGCACCGGTGAAAACATCTTCTACGGCGAATACTTGATCAACGCGCAGGGCGAGGATGTCGTCGCCGGCATCCGCACGCCCCAGCCCATGGCCGCGGCCAAGTCGAAGGCCGGCGAGCAGCCCATGGAACACACCATGCCGGCCGCCTATGCCGAGCTGGTGCGGGTGCGCGAGACGCTGGAACGCCACTACACCGACATGCAGGACATTGAATTCACCGTCCAGCAGAACAAGCTGTACATGCTGCAGACGCGCAACGGGAAGCGCACCGCCGCCGCCAGCCTTAAGATTGCGGTGGACATGGCCGATGAAGGGCTGATCAGCCAGATCGAGGCCGTGAAGCGGGTGAACCCCGCCAGCCTGGATCAGCTGCTGCATCCCACGCTCGATCCCAAGGCGCCACGCAAGATTCTCGGCAAGGGCCTTCCGGCCAGCCCCGGCGCGGCCTGCGGCGTCGTCGTGTTTTCCGCCGATGAGGCGGAGATGCGCGGCAGCAAAGGTGAGAGCGTCATCCTGGTGCGCATCGAGACCAGCCCGGAGGACATTCATGGCATGCACGCTGCCAAGGGCATCCTCACCACCCGCGGCGGCATGACGTCGCACGCTGCGGTGGTGGCCCGCGGCATGGGGCGGCCCTGCGTCGCTGGCGCCGGCGGCATCACGGTGGACTACTCGGCTCAGGCGTTGTCGGCCGGCGGCCAGACGATCCGCGCTGGCGAGACCATCACGCTGGACGGCGCCACCGGCGAAATCTTCATCGGCACCGTCGCGATGATCGAACCCAAACTGTCCGGCGACTTTGCCAAGTTGATGGAGTGGGCGGACGGCGTGCGCCGCATGAAAGTGCGTGCCAACGCGGAAACGCCGCTGGATGCCGACACTGCCCGCAAATTCGGCGCCGAGGGCATCGGCCTGTGCCGCACTGAGCACATGTTCTTCGATCCCGCGCGCATCGGCGCGGTGCGGCAGATGATCATGGCCGATACAGAGGCCGGCCGGCGGGATGCACTGGCGCGGCTGCTGCCATTCCAGCGCGACGATTTCGCCGAGCTGTTCCGCATCATGGCCGGCCTGCCTGTCACCATCCGCCTGTTGGACCCGCCGCTGCACGAATTCCTGCCGCACAGCGATGCCGAGATTGCCGAAGTGGCCGCGTCCCTAGAGGTCGAGCCGGCCACGATGCACCGTCGCCTTGAGGAGCTGTCGGAGGCCAATCCCATGCTTGGCCATCGCGGCTGCCGCCTTGGCATCTCCTTCCCCGAAATCTACGAGATGCAGGCCCGCGCCATCTTCGAGGCCACGGCCATCGTCGCCAAGGAAACCGGCAGCGCGCCGGTGCCGGAGATCATGATCCCATTGATCGCGACGCGGCGGGAGCTCGACATCACCCGCGCCCAGGTGGATCGGGTTGCGGCGGCGGTGTTTGCCGAGGCCGGCACCACGCTTGAATATCTCGTCGGCACCATGATCGAATTGCCGCGCGCCTGCATCATCGCCGATTCCATCGCCAGCGCGGCGGATTTCTTCAGCTTCGGCACCAACGACCTGACGCAAACGACCTTCGGCTTCTCGCGCGACGATGTCGGCAAGTTCCTGCCGGACTATGTCGATCAGGGCATCCTGCCGAAGGACCCGTTCGTGTCCATCGATGTGGATGGCGTGGGCGCGCTGGTGCGGATCGGCTGCGAGAAGGGCCGTTCGGTGAAGAACGACCTCAAGCTCGGCATTTGCGGCGAGCATGGCGGCGACCCGGCTTCCATCGCCTTCTGCGAGTCGGTGGGGCTGGATTACGTCAGCTGCTCGCCGTACCGCGTGCCGGTCGCGCGGCTTGCCGCGGCTCAGGCGGCGCTCAGCAGCGGCGGCGACCGCACGGCCTGATCAGCCGGCTTTCCGGCCGAAGGGCAATCGGGCTGCGGCGATGAGCCCGAGCGCGCAGACGGCGGCCATGACCAGGAAAGCGTGACCGCCCAGCCGCGCATACAGCGGGCCGGATGCCAGCATCATCAGCCCCGATGCCAGGCCGACGCCCAACGCGGAATGCAGGCTTTGGGCGTGGGCGCCGAGGCTCGCCGGCAGGGTGGCCATGGCGCGGATGGCGGCCAGGTGCATGGCGCCGAAGGTTGCGGCGTGCAGCGTCTGCACCGCGAACAGCGTCGGTATATCCACCGTGGTACCGGTGGCGGACCAGCGCAGTACGCCACAGCCCGCCGCCAGCAGGGCCAGGCCGCGCGGCCCCAACCGATCCGCGGCGCCGCGCCCGAAGAAAAACAGCAGCACCTCCGCCAGCACACCCCAGGCCCAAAGAGCGCCGATCAGGCTGGGTGACAGGCCCGCCGCCCTCCAGTGCAGGGTCGAGAAGCCGTAGTACATGGCGTGGCTGCTTTGAATCAGTGCCGAGCACAGCAGCAGCTGCGGAAATCCCGCGGCGCGCATCGGCGCCCAGAGCGTGGTTCGTGCCCCGTCGGGACGTACCAGCACGGGTGCGACGCCATTCGCCACCAGGCCCGCCCCCAGCAGTGCCGCGCCAGCCAGGCACAAGGCAGCCAACGGGCCGCCCCAGGCCACTGCCTGACCCGCGACGACCGCGGCGACGATGAAGGCGACGGAGCCCCATGCCCGCACTCGCCCATAGTCGAATGGATGGCGCCGCATCGCCGCAATTGCGGCGGCGTCGGACAGCGGCACGATGGGGGCCACGGCTACGCCGTGCAGCACCTGCACCAGCAGCAGCAGGATCACGCCTTCCACCAAAGCGAGGCCTGGCAGGGTGAGGCCCGCGACGACGCTCCCCACCACCAGGACGGCCCGCGCACCGACCAGCTCCGCCAGCCGTGCGGAGACGAGCCCGGCGACCAGTCGTACAGCCGTACCCAGCGCGAGAACCAGGCCCACCCAGGCCGGCGAAAGCCCGCCATTCGCCAGCGCCACCGGCACGAACGGCATGGCCGCACCGAGGGCGAAGAACTGCGTGGCGAAGAGCAGGGAAAAGCGCGTGGCGGGCAGCACCGCGTGCCTATGCGCGCCGCCGTGGCCCGTTGCAATCCGCGCGGTTTGGTCGCATCACCCGTCCTTCAACGCATCGGTCTAGGTATGTTCACAGCACGCGTTCGCGCCATTCTCGGGCCTACCAACACGGGCAAGACTCACCTGGCCATGGAGCGGATGCTGGCGCATTCCAGCGGCATCATCGGCTTCCCGCTGCGGCTGCTGGCGCGTGAGAATTACGACCGCATGGTGAAGGCGAAGGGCGAGAGGCACGTCGCTCTGATCACCGGCGAGGAGAAGATCGTTCCGCCGGATGCGAAGTGGTTCGCTTGCACGGTGGAAGCGATGCCGCTGGACCGGCGGGTGGAGTTCCTCGCCGTGGACGAGATTCAGCTCTGCGCCGATCCGGACCGTGGGCACGTCTTCACCGACCGGTTGTTGAACGCGCGGGGCATGGTCGAGACCATGTTCATGGGCGCCGAGACGATCCGGCCGCTGTTGCAGCGGCTGGTGCCTCAGGTGGAGGTGGAGAGCCGGCCGCGGTTGTCGCAGCTGACCCATTCAGGCTTTCTCAAGCTGGGCCGGCTGCCGCCGCGCAGCGCCGTCGTCGCATTTTCCGCCGGCGAAGTTTACGCCATCGCCGAGGCGATCCGGCGGCGACGGGGCGGTTGTGCGATCGTCATGGGCCGGCTCAGCCCGCGCACGCGCAATGCGCAGGTGGCATTGTACCAAAATCGCGAGGTCGATTTCCTGGTCGCCACCGATGCGGTGGGCATGGGGCTGAACATGGATGTGGACCATGTCGCCTTCGCCAGCCTGAACAAGTTCGACGGCCACGCGCCGCGCGCGCTGACGGCGCAGGAAGCGGCGCAGATCGCCGGGCGCGCCGGGCGGGGCATGCGCGACGGCACCTTCGGCACCACCGGCGACTGCGTGCCGCTGACGGAAGACATGGTCGAGAAGATCGAAGGCCATCATTTCGAGCCGCTGCAGGCGCTGGCCTGGCGCAACTCCAACCTCGACTTCACCAGCATCGACGCGCTGCTGGACAGCCTGGGCACCCCCCCGGCCATCCCAGGCCTGGCCAAGGGTCATGACGCGACCGATCACATCACGCTGAACATGCTGGCGCGGGAGCCGGACATCAGGCGCCTGGCCACAGGCCGCGCCCGCGTCGGCGCGCTGTGGGAAGCGTGCCAGGTGCCGGACTTCCGCAAGCTGGCGGATGACAGCCACACCAAGCTGTGCAGCCGGATCTTCCGCCACATGGCCGAGGACGGCGCGCTGCCGGAGGATTGGATCGCGGCGCAGATCGCGTCGACTGCGAGCACAGAGGGCGATCTCGATACGTTGATGGCGCGCCTGTCCGGCATCCGCACCTGGAGCTATATCGCGGCCCGGACCGACTGGGTGAAGAACGCCCCCGAGTTTCAGGCGCAGGCCCGCGCCGCCGAGGATGCGGTGAGCGATGCGCTGCATGAGCGGCTGACTCAGCGCTTCGTGGACCGTCGCGCGGCACAGCTCATCCGCCGGCTGGATCCGGCCAGCGAGGAAGACCTGCTGAGCGCGGTCACCCGCCAGGGTGAGGTGATCGTCGAAGGCCACAATGTCGGCCGCGTGGAAGGCTTCATCTTCCACCCCGACGCGACGGCCGAGGATGAGGAGACCCGCAAGCTGGTGCTGCGCGCGGCGCGGCGGGCGCTGCGCGAGGAGATGCCGCGCCGGGTGGCGGCGCTGGAAATCGGCAAGACCGAAGCTTTTGCATTGACGCCGGACCATCGCATCACCTGGGACGGCGCGGACATCGCCCGCCTGCGGGCCGGCGCCGAGGCCGGCAAGCCTAACGTCGAAGTGCTGCCCAGCGAGT
>CAXTJY010000304.1:4619-5555 GCA_964244395.1 uncultured Rhodovarius sp. | reverse complement strand
GCGCGGGCCAGCAGCACGGCGTCCCTCGCCTGCCGCGCAGCCTCCGGATGGCGGTCGGGCCGGCTGCGGGTGGGCTGCCGCGCCAGGGCCACCAGCAGGGCCGCCTCCGCGCCGTCCAACTGCCGGGCCGGGCGGCCGAACCAGGCCAGCGCGCCGGCGCGGATGCCTTCCAGATTGCCACCCTGCGGCGCCAGCGTCAGCCACATCGCCAGGATCTCGTCCTTGCCGAAGCGTGCCTCCAGTTGCAGGGCGCGGGCGATCTCGATCAGCTTGGCGCGCAGCGTGCGCGGCCGAGGTTCGAGCAGCCGCGCCACCTGCATGGTGAGGGTCGAGCCGCCGGAGACCACCCTGCCCCGCCACGCCCATTGTGCCGCCGCGCGCGCCAGCGCCAGAGGGTCCACGCCCGGGTGCCAGCGGAAGCGCCGGTCCTCCGCCGCCAGCAGCATGGCCAGAAGATGGGGCGGCACGTCGGCCACGCCGGTATGCAGGCGCCACACCCCGCCCGGCGCCGGCAGGACGGACAGGATGCGGCCGTTGCGGTCCGTCAACTCACCGCCGACCGCGCGCAGGCGGGACAGCCCGGGCGGCCAGGCATGGTCAGCCGCCAGGGCGCCGGCCAGAAGCAGCAGCACGGCGCCCAGTGACAGCCAGATGACACGCTTGCGCACACGGCCATCCTGCCCGCACCCTGACATTCTGGCAAAAGTTCCGGCCACCCCCATCACAATGGCCCACCGCACCCTATCTGTGGTGCTGCATTGCAACATCTGGCAGAGTGCGACGCGCACGGCTGCCACTGGAGTTCTAGAATGGCGCTTCGTCGCTCGGGCCTGTTCCTGCTTCTGTTCAGCGCCGCCGCCCAGGCCCAGCCCGGCCCGCAGGGACCACCCGCCGTGGGCGTGCAGCCGGCGGAACGGCGCCCGATCACCGAGACCG
>CAXTJY010000304.1:0-4609 GCA_964244395.1 uncultured Rhodovarius sp. | reverse complement strand
CGACCTCGCCCGCTGGCGCCCCGACGGCACGATCGAGTTCGTCGGCCGGATCGAGGCGGTGAGCCGGGTGGACATCCGCGCCCGCGTCACCGGCTTCCTCGAAGCCCGCTTGTTCCAGGAAGGCGGCGAGGTGGCCGAGGGCGCGCCGCTGTTCCGGATCGAGCGGGCGCCGTTTGAGGCGCAGTTGGCGCAGGCGCGGGCCAACGTCGCCTCCGCCCAGGCCACGCTGGAAAATGCCCGCGTGACTTTGGCCCGGGCGCGCGACCTGCGCGCCACCGGCGCCGGCACCCAGGTGTCGCTGGATACGGCGCAGGCCGGCGAGCGGACCGGCGCAGCATCGGTGCTCGGCGCCCAGGCGCAGGTGCGCACCGCCGAGATCAATCTGGCTTATACCGACGTGACGGCGCCCATCGCCGGCAAGATCGGCCGCGCCGTCTATGCCGTGGGCAACGTCGTCTCGCCCACGGCCAGCGAGCCGATGGCGACCATCGTCAGCCAGGACCCGATGCGTGTGGCCTTCACCGTCAGCCAGCGCCAGGCGCTGGAGTTGCGGCAGCGCTACGAATCGCGCGGCGGCGCATCGGCGGTGGTGGTGCGCATCCGGCTGGTGGACGGCAATGTGTACAACCAGGTCGGCCGCATCGACTTCATCGATACCCAGATCGACCGCAATACCGACACCATCCTGATCCGCGCGCTGATCCCCAACCCTGTCCGCACCGTGCCGGGCAGCCCGAGCGGCGATTCGCGCGAGCTGATCGACGGCCAGTTCGTCACCACCACCGTGGAGGGCGTGGAGCCGGTGCAGGCCATCGTGGTGCCGCGCGCCGCGGTGGGCCAGGACCAGAGCGGCTTCTTCGTCTTCATCGTGGCCGAGAACAACGTGGCGCAGCGCCGCCCGGTCCGGCTCGGCCGGGGCACCGCCGACATGGCCGTGGTGGAGGACGGGCTGCGCGGCGGCGAGCAGGTGATCACCGAGGGCGTGCAGCGGGTGCGGCCGAACCAGCCGGTCAACCCGGCCCCGGCCGGGCAGCCACCGGGGCGTCCGCCCGGGCCACCCGGCGCCCCGCCGGCGGCGCGCTAGGCCCGGAGCATGCTGTCATCCGTCTTCGTCGATCGGCCCCGCCTGGCCATCGTCATCGCTATCGTCATGACCATCGCCGGCGCCCTGGCGCTGTCGGTCATACCGGTCAGCCAGTTCCCCAACATCGTGCCGCCGCAGGTGCAGGTGACGACACGCTATCCGGGCGCCTCGGCCGCCGTGGTGGAGGCCACGATCGGGCAGCCGCTGGAATCAGCGGTGAACGGCGTGGACCGCATGCTGTACATGCGGTCGAACTCGGCCAATGACGGCACCTACACGCTGAGCGTCAGCTTCGCGCTGGGCACCGATCCGGACATCGCCACCGTCAACGTGAACAACCGGGTGCAGGCGGCGCTGGCCCGGCTGCCGATCGAGGTGCAGCGCAACGGCGTGACGGTGCGCAAGCAGAGCTCGGCGGTGCTGCAGTTCCTGTTCGTCTATTCGCCGGATGGCTCGCGGGCGCCGATCTTCCTGTCCAACTACACCACCATCAACATCCTGGACCGGCTGGCCCGGGTGCCCGGCGTGGGCCAGGTCAATCTGTTCGGCGCGCTGGATTATTCCATGCGGATCTGGTTCGAGGTCGACCGGCTGATTAGCCTCAACGTCACACCGTCCGACATCGTCGCCGCCATCCAGGCGCAGAACGCCCAGGCGGCGGTGGGCCGCATTGGCGCCCGGCCCATCGGGCCCGACCAGCAATTCCAGTTCAACATGCAGACGCAGGGGCGGCTGACCACGCCCGAGCAGTTCGGCAACATCGTGATCCGCGCCAACCCCGATGGGTCGAGCCTGCGGGTGCGCGACGTGGCGCGGATCGAGCTCGGCGCCGCCAACGAGGACACCGAGAGCCGGCTGAACGGCCAGCCGGCGGTCACCATGGGCATCTACCTGTCGCCCGGGGCCAACGCGGTGGGGGTGGCGGCCGCTGTCGGCCGCGCCATGGAGGAACTGAAGGCGCGTTTCCCGGAAGGCGTGGACTACCGCGTCTTCTACGACACCTCGACCTTCGTCTCCGACACCATCCTGGAAGTCCTGAAGACGGTGGGCGAGGCGTTCCTGCTCGTCGTCCTCGTGGTCTATCTCTTCCTGGGCAGCTTCCGCGCCACCATCGTGCCGGCGGTGGCGGTGCCGGTGTCGCTGATCGGCACCTTCGCGGTGATGCTGGCCATCGGCTTCACCGCCAACACCATCTCGCTGCTGGCCATGGTGCTCGCCATCGGCATCGTGGTCGACGACGCCATCGTGGTGGTGGAGAACGTGGAACGGGTGATGGAGGAGGAGCCCGACCTCAGCCCTGCCGACGCCACCAAGAAGGCGATGGGCGAGATCACCGGCCCGATCATCGCCATCACCATGGTGCTGCTGTCGGTGTTCGTGCCGGTGGCGTTCATGCCGGGCGTGGCCGGCGTGCTGTTCCGCGAATTCGCGGTGACCATCATCGTCGCCATGATCATCTCGGCGATCAACGCGCTGACCCTGTCGCCGGCGCTGTGCGCCATTCTGTTGTCGCATGGCGGGCCGAAGCGGGGGCCGATCAAATACGTGCTACGGGCCATCGACAAGACGCGCGACGGCTATGCCTGGATCGTGGGCAAGCTGGTGCGGGTGGCGATTCTGGCCATTCCCATCACCATCGCCATGGGTGCGGGCATCTATTTCATCAGCCTGCGCACACCTCAGGGCTTCCTGCCGCAGGAGGACCAGGGCGCCTTCTTTATCCAAATGCAGTTGCCGCAGGGCGCCTCGGTCAGCCGCACCCGGGCGGTGGTGGAGCAGGTCGAGGCCATCCTGAAGCAGAACACCGCCATCGAGAACACGCTGGCCATCGTCGGCTTCTCGCTGATCGACGGCGGCGCGCAGTCCAACGCCGCCTTCATGGTGGCGCGGATGAAGCCCTTCGCCGACCGCACGGCCACGGGAGACAGCGTCTTTGCCGCCATCGGCCGGCTGTTCGGCGCGGCGCAGGGCATCCGCCAGGCCAATGTCTTCGCCTTCAACATCCCGCCCATCATCGGCCTGGGCACCGGCAGCGGCTTCGAATACCAGCTGCAGGATTTCGAGGGCCGCGACCCGGTGGAGCTGGGCCAGGCCATGCTGGGCATGATGGTCGCGGCCAATCAGGACCCACGGCTGCGAGGGGTGTTCTCGACCTTCTCGCCCACCACACCGTCGCTGTTCCTGGATGTGGACCGCGACAAGGCGCAGTCGCTGGGCGTGCGCATCTCCGACGTGTTCAATGCGCTGCAGACCACGCTGGGTGGCTTCTACGTCAACGACTTCAACCTGTTCGGCCGCACCTGGCAGGTGAACATCCAGGCGGAGGCGACGGATCGCGACGAGATCAGCGACATCTGGCGCATCCGGGTGCGCAGCCAGACCGGGCAGATGGTGCCGCTGCGCGCCTTTGCCGATGTGCGGGTGGTGCTGGGGGCGCAGACGATCAGCCGCTACAACAACAACCGCACCGTGCTGCTGAACGGCCAGCCGGCGCCCGGCGTCTCGTCGGGCGATGCGCTGACGGCGATGGAGGAGTTGTCGCGCCGGGTGCTGCCGCCCGGCTATGGCTATGAATGGACCGGCACGGCCTTCCAGGAGAAGCAGGCGGCGGGGCGGACGGGATCGCTGATCGGCCTTGCCCTGCTCTTCGCCTACCTCTTCCTGGTGGCGCTGTATGAGAGCTGGACAATCCCGGTGCCGGTGCTGCTTTCGGTGGCCGCGGGCGGGCTGGGCTCCTTCGCGGCGCTGTTGCTGGCCGGCAAGTCGCTGGATGTGTATGGCCAGATCGGCCTGATCGTGCTGATCGCCCTGGCGGCGAAGAACGGCATCCTGATCGTCGAATTCGCCAAGGAGCGGCGCGAATCCGGCATGCCGGTGCGGGAGGCGGCGATCCTGGGCGCCAGGATGCGGTTCCGCGCGGTGATGATGACCTCGATCGCCTTCATTCTGGGCCTGGCGCCGCTGGTGTGGGCCGAGGGCGCGGCGGCGCTGTCGCGCCAGGCGGTGGGGACGCCGGTGTTCGGCGGCATGATCGCGGCGGCGGTGGTCGGGATCTTCATGATCCCGATGCTGTACGTGTTCTTCCAGAGCTTGCGGGAGACGGTGAAGGGCTGGTTTCGGCGCAAGCCGAAGGCGGCGGTCGCGCACCCCGCACCCTGAATCGAAACGGCCGATGGGGTGGAAATCCATCGGCCGCCCAGTCACGCAATGATCGGCTCTCTGACGCCGCACGACACTATCATCACGTTCTGGCATCGCAGGCAGGCAAAGTGTTGAGTGATTTCACGCCCGGCCTGGCCACGGCCGACCAGCTACACCGGCAAGGGCGGCTGGCGGAGGCGGTGGACGCCTATCGCCGCGTCGTCGCGTCCGAGCCGGCGCGGTTCGACGCCTGGTCCGGCTTGGGTCACGCCCTGGCTTCGCTGCGGGAGCATGGCGCCGCCATCCCGGCGCTGCGCCAGGCGCTGGCGTTGCGGCCGGGCGAGGCCTGGGTGCGGCTGGCCCTGGCGGAGGCGCTGTTCGCGC
>CAXTJY010000303.1:0-5556 GCA_964244395.1 uncultured Rhodovarius sp. | reverse complement strand
GCAGCAGGAGGCCCACGATGACGGCACAGGCGGCGAACACCAGGATCGATACCGGCATGCCGAAGATCGTGCCGTTGGCCAGCCAGATCAGTCCTGGTGGGAAGCCGGAAACGACCTTGCCCCTGGTCCAGGCGATCGAGATGCCGTCCACCAATGTGCGGGTGCCGAGGGTCACCAGGATCGGATGGACGGCCAGGTAGGCGGTGATCGCTCCGTTCACCGTGCCGATCGCCAGCGCCACCAGGAAGCCCGGGACCATTGCGGCCAGGATGACCACGATCGTCCAGACGAGGTCCGGCGAGGTGCCGATCCAGGACTTGACCAAGGTCGCCATCACCAGGGCCGAGAGGTTGGCAGTCGCCACGATCGCGAGGTTGAGGCCACCGGAGATCAGCGGGATCGCCATCGCAAGCGCAAGGATCCCCAGCTCCGGCAGCTGGAATGCCATCGACTTCAGCGTGTAGAGGGCGAGGAACCGCTCGGGTGCCAGTGCGGTGAAGAACGCGTAGAGCAGCACCAGCAGAATGAAGAGACCGGGCAGCGAGAAGCCTTGGCCGCCGAACAGCACGCCGGCCAGATGGCCGGCGGAGCCGACGCCGGAACTACCGAACGAGACTGCCTCCGGCCGTGCCTTCGCCGCCGCCGCGTAGTCGGCCAGGGTGCGCATCCGGCTGTCGCCCCGCACGGCGCAGACCAGCGGGATGCCGCCGAACATCGAGATGTAGCGGAAGCTGCGTGCCGGGTCGTAGGGCAGGCTGGGGAACAGCGTGGGGGCCACCGCCAGCGGGCCGGTGTTGGTGACCAGCAGGGTGTAGCCGTCGGCCGGCGCCTGGGCGGCCAGCCCGGTGCCAAGCGCGCCCCCGGCGCCGGCCCGGTTGTCGATGATGAAGGGCTGGCCCAACAGCCGCTCCAGCCGTTCCGCCAAGGTGCGCATGATGATGTCTGACGCGCCGCCGGGCGCGTAGGGGTTGATGACGCGGACGGGCCGGGTCGGCCAGGCCGGCTGGGCCAGGGCGGGCGCCAGGCCCGTCAGCGCGATGGAGGCGGTAAGCGCGGCGCGGCGGGTGAGGATCATGCCTAGCTCCTGGGCAGCGGCGGCGCCGGAAGCGGGCAGCCGGGTGGATGGGCGTGCCGCATGGCGCGCTTTTCCGTTGCGGGAGCGAAAACCGTGCCAGCGCGGTCAGGCGGCGCTTTCCAGCCGGCGTTCCGCGGCGGCGGCGATGGCGCTGCTGAGCGATTGCAGACCACGAATGGTCTCGTCCAAATTTTCCAGCAGGCGAGGCGGGCGGGCCGGCTCGGTGGCCTGGTCTGCCGCCTCTACGGTCGGCCCGGCCGGCGCGGCTGGATGATTTGTGGTTTCGCGGACAGCCTCCGCGTTGGGCACCTCATCCGGCGGCGCTTCCCCCGGCGCCGGCTCGGTCAGGGCGTCGAGTGGCGTGGGCGGCTCGAAGGCGGCAGGTGCCTCCCGCGCCCGCGCCGCCAACACGAGATTGGCTTGCGCCGCGCGTAGCAGCGCTTCGGTCGCCCGCTGCGCCGCTTCGGTGATGGGCGGCAGGACGGTGCCGGCCGCGTCCAGCGGCTCCAGGACGGCGCTCAGCGCCGCCTGCAGCTGCGGGAAGCCACGGAAGGAATCCTCGATGCGCGTCAACAGCTCCTGGACTTTGTCGGCGACGCCGGCCTCCAGCCGAGACTCGCCTAGGGCTTGTTCGATGCGGGCAAACGCATCCGAGCTCTCGGTCGACGCCGTCGGCTCCTCCAGCCGCAGTATCGTAGCCTCCAGGCGCTCCAGCCGTGCGGTGTCGGCCTCGCCCATTCGAGCCAGGGCCGACTCCAGCCGCTCGGTTCGCAGGGCGGCGGCGGCATCATCGGCTTCGAAGCGGCTGGCCCAGGCCTCGGCGGACTCGCGGGCGCGCTCCAGCGGCCGCGCCAGCGCGTCCAGCCGCTCCGTCGCTTCCATCAGGCCCACCGCCAGCAGCGGGTCGGGGCGCGCCGCCTCGATGCGGGCCGCCGTCTGGTCGAGCAACGCGGCGGCGGCGTCATGCGCCTCCGCCAGGCTGCCATGCATCGCCTGGCCGATCTCGCCCGGCAGCCGGTCGAGCCGTTCCACGGCCTCGCGCAGGGCGAAGGTGTCCGGCAGCGCGATGCCTTCCAGCCGGGTCATCACTGCCTCGAAAACCGGCGGCACCGTCAGGGTCTGCGGCACCAGGGCCAGGGCCTGCTCGGCGCGCGCGGCCATCAGCTCGATGCGCTGGGCGTGGCTGTCGGCGATGCCAGGCAGCATCGACAGCGCCCGGGCCGCGATGGCGCTGGTCTCGGCACTTTCGTCCAGCCGGGCGATGGCGCCGGCCGCGGCCTGCACCATGCGGGCGCCGCTGGCCCGGGCCTCCGCCATGCCGCGGCTGGCCTCGGCGCTGTCGCGTTTCAGCCGCACCATTTCCTCGGCCAGTTCGCGCAGCAAGGGCGCCATCTCCGCCATCGCCGGCCGCGGGGAGGGGATGGGGGCCGCCGCGGGTGGGACGGGCCTGGCGAGCCAACCCAGCATTCCCGCCAGCAAGCCGCAGCCGGCGGCGGCAGGTGCCAGCCATTCCAGTTCCAGCGCGAAGCCCGCCGCCAGCAGCGCGGCGCCGCCCAAGGTCAACAGGCCGATGCCGTTTCGCCAGCGCGGCCTCATGGCAACAGGTCCTGCAGATCGAGCGCGGCGCCGGCGCTTGCGGCGCCCCGCAAGGCCTGGTGCCGCCGTGGATCGGCCGCCAACGCCTGGTGCAGCCCCAGCAATGGCGGTGCCTGGCGCGCCACCGCCTGCCACAGCGCATCGCCGAAGACGTCGAGCGGTGCAGCCGCGCGCGGGGTGAAGGCCGCGGCGGCGATGGCGCAGTCGGCCTGGTACTCGGGCCCCGGGACCGCCCCAGTGGCCAGGAAAGCGAGCGACGCGGCGAAGCCGTCGGGCGCTGGCCGCGCCTGGCCCGCCAGCGTGGCCAGGACGCGGCTGGCCGCCGCTGCATCATGCAGGCCGGGCTCGCTCACGGCGAGCACATCGTCCCAGCGCAGGGCGGTCGCGGCATGAGCGCCCAGGCGAATATCCCGCGGCGGCGGGGCGGGCGGCAGTGCCAGGGCGTGCAGCAGAAGGTCCCAAAGCCGGTCCAGTGCCAGGCGCGCCGCCCGCAAATCCGGCGCTAGCCTGATGTGCGGCACCGGGGCGTCGTGCCAGGTGATCCGGCACGACAACCCGCTCAGCGCCCGCAGGCGGCTGGGGAGAGTGATCTCGATGCTGCCGCTGCCGCGCCCGGAGGAGCGGATGCTGCGCGTGCCAAATTCCATGCCGGCATCCTGCCAAGCCGGCGCCGCCGGGGTGGGGCGCCATCGGGGCGGAGCCTAGGGGCGGCACGGTTAATCGGCGGTAAGCGCGCCCGCCGCGATGCCGGCTGCGGTTTCGGATGGACGGTCGCCGCGCGCCATGCACATCCTCGGCGGGCCGCCGCCAGCCGTGAGACGGCAGGACCCCGCGGCCACAAGAGATGGAGCCCGCACCATGCGCAAGATGCCCCGACGTGGGTCCGGCCTGGAGGCTTGCCCGGCGCACCGACCGTGGAACGGCGTGCCCCAGGCGGCGCGGTGCCACCCCGTCCGCCGCGCCGCATGAAGCTCGGCCGCAAAGAGCTGCGCGGCCGGGCGCAGACAGTGCTGGGGCTGATCGACCCGGCGGAACTCGGCGCCACGCTGATGCATGAGCACCTGCTGTTCGACATCCGCACCCCCGCGATGCGGGCGGACCCCGATCAGGGGCCGGAGATCAGCCTGTGCAACTGCTTCGCCATCAACTACGGCACCAAGAAGATGCCGGGCAATTATCGCCTGACCTGCGAGGCGACGGCCACCGAGGAATTGCGCGGCATGAAGGCTGCCGGCGGGCGCAGCGTGGTCGAGCTGACAGTGGGTGGGCTGGAGCCGCGCCCGAACGGCCTGGTGGCCCTGGCGCGGGACGCCGGGGTCAACGTCATCATGGGCTGCGGCCACTACGTCGAGGAGTACCAGCCGGCGCAGAACCGCACCCGCGGCATCGAGTACTTTGCCGCCGAGATGGTCGAGCAGATCACCCTGGGCGCCTGGGGCACCGACGTGCGCGCCGGCATCATCGGCGAGATCGGCTGCCAGGCGCCTTGGACCGAGCTGGAGAAGCGCGTCATGGCCGGCGCCGTGCTGGCGATGGCCGAGACCGGCGCCGCGCTGAACGTCCATCCTGGCCGCGACCCCGATCAGCCGCAGGAGGTCGCCGACTTCATCCGCGCTTATGGCGCCGACCCCGGCCGGGTCATCATCAGCCACATCGACCGCACGATCTTCGACGAAACCCGGCTGCTGCGCCTGGCCGATAGCGGCGTGGTCATCGAATTCGACCTGTTCGGCCAGGAAGGTGCCTATTACGCGCTGTCCGACATCGACATGCCGAACGACGCCATCCGGTTGCGCTGGATCCGCAGCCTGATCGCGCATGGGCACCTGGCACGCGTCGTGATCAGCCACGACATCTGCTACCGAACCCGGATGACCCAGTTCGGCGGGCATGGCTATGGGCACATCTTCAGCAACGTGGTGCCGATGATGCGTCGCCGCGGCTTTTCGGAGGCTGAGATCGACGCCATCCTGGTCGGCAATCCGCGCCGGCTGCTGACCTTCGTGTAGGAGCGAGATATGGCTGACACTCTTCGCGACCACCCCGTCCCGGCAAGGACCAACTCGACGGTCGAGGCTGCCCTGGCGGAGGCCAAGGAGCGTTTCGTGGCGCGCCACCCCGGCAGCCTGGCGGCGCATGTCGAGGCCGCCGCCGTGATGCCGGGTGGCAACACCCGCACCACGCTGCACTACGCGCCGTTCCCGGTGGTGATGGCCAAGGGCGAGGGCTGCCGCCTGACCGATGTGGACGGCCATGACTACGTGGACATGCTGGGCGAATACACGGCCGGCCTGTACGGCCACAACCACCCGGTCATTCGCGCCGCCATCGACGGCGCGCTGGATTCCGGCTGGAACCTAGGCGCGCATGGCGTGCAGGAGGCACGGCTGGCGCGGCTGATCTGCGACCGCTTCCCGTCCATCGACCTCGTGCGCTTCACCAATTCCGGCACCGAGGGAAACCTGATGGCTATCGCCACCGCGATGATCGTCACGGGGCGAAAGCGGGTGATGGTGTTCCGCGGCGGCTATCATGGCGGGGTGATGTATTTCGGTGGATCCGGCGCGCCCGTGAACGCGCCGCATGACTGGGTGATGGCCAGCTACAACGACGCAGCGGCGACTCAACCGCTGATCGACGAGACGATCGCCGCCATCCTGATCGAGCCGATGCAGGGCTCCGGCGGCTGCATCGCCGCCGAACCGGCCTTCCTGGCCATGCTGCGGGAGGAGGCGACGCGGGTCGGCGCGGTGCTGATCTTCGACGAGGTGATGACCAGCCGGATGTCCGCCGGTGGCCTGCAGGCGCGGCTGGGCATCACGCCGGACATGACGACGCTGGGCAAGTACATAGGCGGCGGGATGAGCTTCGGCGCCTTCGGTGGA
>CAXTJY010000302.1:4937-5603 GCA_964244395.1 uncultured Rhodovarius sp. | reverse complement strand
GCCGCCAGTGCGCCCAGCGTCACGCCACCAGTCACGGCGAAGGCGAAGGCCGCGCCCGTCAGCAGCAGGGTGGCCGGCAGTCGCTCCGCGATCAGCGTCGCCACGCCCATCTGCTGGCGGTGCGAGAAACCGAGGTTCAGGCTCAGCACGCTTTTCACGTAGATCCACAACTGGACGTGCAGCGGCTGGTCCAGCCCGAACTGCCGGCGCAGCTGCTCCAGGAAGAGGGGGTCCGCAGCCCCCGCCTGCCCGGCCATGACGCTGGCCGGATCACCCGGCGCCGCATGCACCAGGAAGAAGTTGCAGACGACGATGGCCAGAACCACCAGCACCGCCTTGACCAGCCGTCGCGCCAGGAAGCCGGGAAGTTTGCCTAGCTCCATGTTACCGCCACGCCCGGGCTGGAGCCGGCCCCCTTTCCATCGTCAGGAGACGGCCGTGACGAAGGTCGCCTCGTCACGAAGCCAGGAACACTTCGTCGAAGGCCGTGTGAACCCCCAGCCCGGTGGTGATCACGTTCCGTAGCCGGCGGTCATGGATAGTCGGGAACGACATCTCCATCAGCCAGATCTGCGGCACCTCATCCACCAGGATGCGCGTCACCTCGCTGAACGCGGCCTGCCGATCCGCTGCTGCCGGCGCGCTGCGCGCCCGGGCGAAGCCCGC
>CAXTJY010000302.1:0-4927 GCA_964244395.1 uncultured Rhodovarius sp. | reverse complement strand
GATGTCGTCATCAACGCTGCGCCTGTCCCCGAGCCCGGCGCCTGGGCGCTGATGTTGCTCGGTCTGACAGGAATCGGCGCGCTGCGCGCCCGGGCGAAGCCCGCATCCACCCGCGGATTCGAATAGCCGCCGGTGTTCGTGAAGGTCACCCGCTGGATGTTGCTGGTGACGTAGGTCCGCTCCACCCCCAACGTCGGGTCGCCGAACTGATAGACGAAGTTGATCGACGTCTCGTATTCCCAATTGCCGACGCGCCGCGCCCAGCTGCCCGCGTCGGTGCTCTCCAGCTCCAGCGCCACGCCGACCTGGCGGAAGGCCTGGCGCAGATACTCGGCCAGCCGCGACCAGATCTCACCATAGGGCAGCACGAGGTGCTTCAATGTGAAGCGCACCCCCTGCGCATTCGCGCGGTGCCCCGCCGCGTCCAGCAGCGCATTCGCTGCCCGCACGTCGGTCGCCGGCAGCCGCACATTGGCGTCGTAGAATTTGGTGGTGGAGGCGATCGGCCCCGTCGCCGGCTTGCCGACGCCGAACCACAGGCGCTGGGTGATGAAGTTCCGGTCCACCGCCATGCTCAGGGCCTGCCGCACCCGCGGGTCACCCAGCGGCGCCACCCGGTGGTTCAGCTCGATCCACGACAACGGCGAGAAGTATTCCCAGCCGTTCAAGTTCACTTCCAGGTTCGGCCGCGAGCGCAGCGCCGGCACGTCGAACGGCTCGATGTCGTTGGACTGGCTGAGCTGTGCCTGGCCGGTTTCGACAGCGAGGCGACGCGACTGGCTATCGGGCACGATCCGATGAATGATGGTGTCGAGGTAGGGCTGGCCGGGCTTCCAGTAGTCCTCAAAGCGGTCGAGCCGGATGAAGTTGCCGCGCTGCCATTCCGTGAACTTGAACGGCCCCGTGCCCACCGGGCGCTGCACCGCCGGCGCCGTGCGGTAGTCCAGCCCGTCGAACAGATGCTTCGGCACGATGGCGGCCGCCGAGGCATCGAACATCAGCAGGAAGGGCTCGAACGCCTCCTTCAGCGTGAAAACCACGGTATGCGGATCCGGCGCCGCCGCGGTCTCGATCAGCGCGAAGATCGCCCGGGCGCGCGGCGCCACCTCCGGGTGAAACTTGGTGATGGAGAAGATCACGTCGTCCGCCGTCATCGGCCGGCCGTCGTGGAACTTCACATTGTCCTGCAGGCGGAAGGTGTATTGCTTGCCGTCCGGGCTTACCGTCCAGCTCTTGGCCAGCACCGGCAGCGGCTCCAGCGTCGGCGAGAAGCTCAGCAGCCCCTGAAACATCTTGGCGCCGATCAGCAAGGTCGGCCCCTGGTTGTTGACGCCCACCTGCAGCACCGGCGGCTCCGGCGTCAGCATCGTCGTCAGCGTGCCGCCGCGACGGGGCGTCACGCCCTGGGCGCGGGCCTCGGCCAGGGTCATCAACATCGGGGCGGAGCCCAACACAGCGCGACGGCGCACACTCATGGCAAAAATCCTCTCCAGGGTGTTGGCACGCTGCCAGAGGGGCGCCCCCCTGTCATCGCGGAAATCTCAACCCAGGCGCTCATCCGGCGGCGCGATGCTTGTGGCGAGGTCACGCAGGAGCGATTTATTGGGCAGAGGGTCCAGTTTCATGCGCCGCTCCTCCAGCCGCGCGGTGCAGGCGTAGATGACGCGGCCATCCAGCAGCATCATGCACTCCTTGCAGGCGTTGGCGTTGAGGCAGGCGTAGCGGAAGGCCAGGGTGGCATCCTGGGTTTCGCGCAGCCGGCGCAGGCCGTCGAGGACGCTCTCGCCAGGGCCGAAATCCAGGGCGAAATCCTGCCGGCGGTCGCCGCGCGCGATGTCGAGCACCGCCTTCATGCGGCTGTGCCGCGGGCAGCGGCGACACTGTGGACCATGGCCACTCGCCCGGATGCCAGCGATGGCTCGCCCTGCCCTGCCATGGCTTCACAGCGAACCACCTGCCGCCGCTGCCAGGCGGCGTCGCTTTGCGGAAAATCCTCGCGCTGATGCGCGCCGCGGCTCTCCTCGCGCGCCAGCGCGGCGGTTACCACCAGCCGGGCCACCAGCAGCATCTGCCGCAGGTCGAACCAGTCCAGACGCGCCAGGTCATGCGGCACGCCGGGCGCGCCAGGTGGGGCGGCACCGATGTCCCATGCGTCCAGCCCGTCCAATGCCCGCCGCAGCCCGGCCGCGGTGCGGAACGGCCCGGCACCGGCCGACATGATGCCCTGCAACCGGGCCACCAGCGCTGCCGTGTTCAGCGCGGGGCCGGTGGCGTTCAGCAACGCCAGCGCCTCCCGCGCATCGCCCGGCGCCACCGCACCGGTCATCCCCGCCGCTGTTGCCCCCGCGATCCGCCCGAACGCCAGCGCCTCGGTGATGGCGTTGCCCGACAGCCGATTGGCGCCGTTCGCGCCGCCCACCGCCTCACCCGCCGCCAGCAGTCCCGGCACGTCGGTGCGCATCGCCGCATCCACCCGCACCCCGCCCATGTGGTAATGCGCGATGGGCGAGACCTCGATCATGTCCCGCGTCAGGTCGATGCCATTGGCCGCGAGCCGGTCAATCACCGGGCCGAAAGCGCCGCGCAGAGTGGCTTCCGGGAGGTGCTGGAAGCTCAGCCAGGCCCCACCCGCCGGCGAACCTCGACCGGCCTCGACCTCCTTGGTGATGCCATAGGTCGCCAGGTCGCGCGTGGTGGCGTAGCCGCCGGCCTCGTCGGCCCCGCCCCAACGCTCCAGGAACTCCTCGCCGGCAGCGTTCAGCAGCCGCCCGCCCAGCTTGTAGCGGAAGGGGTCCCACATGATGGGGTCCATCCCCACCAGGCGCGGCGCCAGATGGCCGATGGGGAAGAACTGCACGAACTCCATGTCGATCAGCGACGCCCCGGCGCGATACGCCAGCGCATACCCATCGCCCGACATGTTGGCGCTGGCGCTGTTGCGGCCATACAGCCGGGTTAGCCCGCCGGTGGCGATGATTGTGGCCGGGGCCGAGATCGTCACCGCCTTGCCGGACGCGACATGCAGAGCAGCCGCGCCCACCACGGCGCCATCGGCCAGCAGGAGATCCGTGACGGCCAGTTCGCCGACCCGGCGGACCGCCGGTAGCCGCTGCACCTGCGCCCGCAGCGCCCGGGACACGGCTGGCCCGGTGTTGAGGAAGTCGACATAGACGCACCGCGCCCTGTCATGCCCCGGCGCGCGAACCTGGGCGAAGCCGTCGCCCTCGCGCGCCCAGCCGACGCGCCAGCCATCCATCTCCAGGATGCATTCGGCGCCGACGCGGCACAGCGCGGCGGACAGCTCCTCGTCGCAAAGCCCGCGCCCGGCGGCCAGCGTGTCCGCCAGATGGTGCTCCCAGGAATCGCCAGGGCTGACGGCGGCGGCGACCGTCATTTGCGCCATCACCGTGGCGCCGCCGCGGCCGATGAGGCTGCGATCGATGAGCAGCACGCGCCTGGCGCCCTGCCGCGCCGCCTCAATGGCAGCGTACATCCCTGCCCCGCCGGCGCCGACGATCAGGACATCGGCGGCCAAGGTGCGCTCTGACTTCACCGGACCGTGCTCTCGCTCGCCGTCGGAGATGGTTCATTGCTCGGGCAATGCCTTCGCCGACCATGCTCCGGACGACGCATCAGTCCAGCCGGATGTTCGCGCTGCGGATGATGGCGCCCCAGGCGGCCTGTTCCGCCAACACCCGCTGGCTCAGGCCCTCGGGCGTGGTGTGGTCCGGCAGGGCGGCCTGGCCGCGCAGCACCTCCATCATCGCCGGCGCCGCCAGCCCGGCCGCCACGGCGGCATTGAGCTGCGTTACGATGGGCCCGGGCGTACGGGCCGGCGCGAAGATCGCCTGGAAGATGCTCGTCGTCAGGTCGATCCCCAGCTCCGTGAGCGTGGGCACGTTCGGCAGCAGGCTGAGCCGCTGAGGCGACAGCGCCGCCAGCACCCGCACCCCGGTATCGCCCGCCATGGCCGCAGCGGCGCCGGCCGGTACCACCATGCTGTCCACCTGGCTGGCCGCAAGCGCCTGGATCGCCGGCGCCGCGCCGGTGAAGGGCACGTGCAGGAAATCGGTGCTGGTGGCACCGGCGAAGCGCAGCATGGCGATGTGGCTGACGCTGCCGATGCCCCAGCTGGAATGCGTCAGGTTGCCCGGGTTCGCCTTTGCCTTGGCGATGAAGGCCGCGAGGTCGGCCACGCCGCGCTGCGTCGGCCCCACGGCGAGGACCAGTGGCACGTTGGTGATGTTGCTGATGGGCGTGAAGTCGCGCTGCGTGTCGTAGGGCACCGTGCGCATGGCGGAGGGATTGACCGCATGCGTGTCGGTCACGCCCAGCAGCAAGGTCAGGCCATCGGCCGGCGCGCGCACCACCACCATCGAGCCGATGGTGCCATTCGCTCCCGCCCGGTTCTCCACCACCACGGTATGGCCCAGGGCGGCGCCCAGCGGCCCGCTGATGGCACGGGCCAGCACGTCGGTGATGCCGCCCGGGTTGTAGGGCACGACGATGCGCACGGTGCCCGATGGCATCGACTGGGCGAAGACAGGGGCGGCGAGCGAGGTGGCGAAAATGGCGCGACGGGTCAGCACGGGCGGATGCCTCCAAAACGGTTTCGTGCTGGCGAAGTCCCTGGGGCGGGTATGGCAGACCGCGCGGGTTCGTCAACGGCGGAGCCGGGCCAATCGACGTTCGGCCTGCGGGCGTGCCCAGCCGCGATGTCGGTCGCGCGGTGCGCTGGCACGGCTCCGGCCTGGAGTGCCATCGGTCCTCACCTTCCGGGCCCGAAACATCGTCGCCGGCCGCATATGGGCGGCTTAAGCGCCCGCGGGCGCCACCAGGCGCAGAAAGCCGGTCTTCAACAGCCAGAGGATGTCGCGGCCGACCGCCGCACGATCGGCCTCGGGTCGCGAATCGCGCAACGCCAGCG
>CAXTJY010000301.1:1067-5614 GCA_964244395.1 uncultured Rhodovarius sp. | reverse complement strand
TCTCGGTCCAGCGGCCCAGGATGTCCGGCAAAAGGCTCTTACGGTTCGCTGACAGATGCAGAATGACCACAAACGCCATTCCGCTGTCTGCGGGCATGGCGGCGAAGAAGTTCCGGAACGCATCGATGCCGCCCGCGGAGGCGCCGATGCCGACGATCTGGAAGGGCTTGCTCATGCTTCGATCTGACGTTTGCTCAAATACTTAACGGCAGGGGACGGCCCGGGCTTCCTTGCAAGGGAAGAATCGGTGCCGACACGCCTGGCCCGGACTTTACCCTGGCGCAACCAAATGCGGGGGAAAACCGCGCCGCTGGCCTGCAATCATGCGCGTTCTGGCGGGCGGCCTCCCCAATCTAGCCCCTGTTCCCGCCCGGCCGCCAAAGGGTGTCGCCGCCCGCCGCCGCATTCTCGGTACGAGCGAGGACGAACAGCAGGTCAGAGAGGCGATTGACGTAGCGGATGATGGCGGGCGTCACCGGCTCCTGAAACGCCACCTCGACGATCTCGCGTTCGGCGCGGCGGACGATGGTGCGCGCCACATGAAGGGTGGCAGAGGCCCGCGATCCGCCGGGCAGCACGAAGGAATCGAGAGGCGCCAGGCGAGGCTGGAGTTCGCGCATCGTTGCCTCCAGCCATTCGACCTGGAATTCCGCCAGTCGCAGCGGTTCGAGCTTGAGGCCGGGCCGTTCGCGCCGGCACAGGTCGGCGCCGATGTCGAACAGGTCGTTCTGGATGCGCAGAAGGATAGGCAGGGTGGCTTCGCCGACATCCAGGCAGGCCAGGCCGATGAAGGAGTTCGCCTCGTCCAGCGAACCGTTGGCGGCGATGCGGATGTGGAATTTGGGCAGCCGCGCGCCGTCACCCAGAACCGTGCGGCCATCATCGCCGCTGCGGGTGGACACTATGTTGATCTTGACCATGGGTCACTCGATGGGCGACGGCCGGGTGGATTGCCCGGGACGCCGCCGGATGCGCACGCTACCGCGGATGGTTTAGCCCGGATAGGGGCAGCCCTGCGCGTGGGTGTACACCGCGTACAGCCCCTGCGCCGCCGCCATGAACAGCCGGTTCCGGTGCCGGCCACCGAACGCCACGTTGGCGCAGCGTTCCGGCAGGCCGATATGGCCGATGGCTGCACCGGCGGCGTTGAACACGCGCACGCCGTCCCACTCATCGGTCCCCATGCCCCAGCCGCACCAGAGGTTGCCGTCGATATCCACGCGGAAGCCATCCGGCGTCTCGCCCGGATCGCAGCGGATGAAGGGGCGGGGGGCGGAGAGCCGGGCTCCGTTCACGGTGCAAACCATGAATTCGCGCGGTTCGGCGCGGCTGGCCACGATGTACAGCAGCGCCTCGTCCGGGCTGAAGGCCAGGCCGTTCGGGCCGGGGATGCCTTCCGCCACCACCGTGATCTCGCCGCTTTGGCCGTCGATGCGATAGACGTTGCCGGGCAGTTCGGGATCGGCCTTCTCGCCTTCGTAGAAGCCGCCGATGCCGAAGGCCGGGTCGGTGAACCAGATGCTGCCGTCACTCTTGACCACCAAATCGTTCGGGCTGTTGAGGCGGCGGCCCTGATAGTGGGTGGCGAGCTCGGTGATGCGACCATCGTGCTCGGTGCGGCTGATGCAGCGGCCACCGTGTTCGGCGGAGACGAGGCGGCCCTCGCGGTCGCGGGTGTGGCCGTTGGCGTGGCGGCTGGGTTTGCGAAAAATAGTGACCGCGGCGGTCTCCTCATCCCAGCGCAGGATGCGGTTGTTGGGGATGTCGCTCCACAGCAGGCAACGCTGGTCGCCGAACCACACCGGGCCTTCGCCCCAGCGCGTGCCGGTGTAGAGCCGCTCCACGGCGGAGAGCACGATGTGGTAGGCGCGGAAGCTGGGGTCGAGCACGCGGATTGCCGGGTCGGGGTAGCGGGGGCTGGGTTGCCAGCTCATGGGTGTTTCCTCTGGTCGTTTGCGGCATGGTTGGGCCATGCCCGGTGCACCGCAAGAGGTGGGCCAAGCGCCATCGACATTCGCACGCCCGCCGTCAGATAATGGCTGGGCGCAGCGTCGCGGCGGGTGGCCGGCGCAGCGCCGTTACGATCTGCAAGATGCCCGCAGCCAGGCCCATGCCGACGCCCAGCCGCACTGCCAGCACATAGTCACCCAGCGCGTCGAACAGCAGGCCGCCGCCATAGGCGCCCGCGAAGCTGCCGATCTGGTGCGACAGGAAGGCAAGGCCTTGCAGCATGGGCTGCCAGCGCAGGCCGAACATCTCACCTACGGCACCGGCCACCAGCGGCGACACGCCGAGCCAGAGGAAGCCCATCATGGCGGCAAAGAGCAGGGTTGTGGCGGGCGTGGGCGGCGTGGCGAAGAACCACAGCAGCACCAGGGACCGGGTCGTGTAGATCAGCCCGAGCAGAAGGGTCTTGGGCCATCGCTGGCCGGCCCAGCCGGCGAACAGGCTGCCGGCCATGTTGAACAGGCCGATGACGCCCAACGCCTGTGCCCCCAGCATCGGGTCCATGCCGCAGATGTTGAGGTAGCTGGGCAGATGCGTGGTCAGGAACACCAGCTGCAGGCCGCACACCGAATAGGCCAGGACCATGACAAGGTAGGGCCGGGAGCCGGCGGCTTGTCGCAACACGGCCCGCCCATCACCGGCGTCGCCCGAGCTGGGCGGAATCGTCACGCCATCGACGCGGGAGGCGTACCAGGCGGCCGGCAGCATGATGAGGGCCAGCAGGAAGAAGCCCCAGACACCCGCGCGCCAGCCATGGGCCTGTATCAGGGCCTGGCCGAGCGGCGCCGCGATCATCGAGCCCAGCGAGCCCGCCGAGGCCACCATGCCCAGCACGGTGCTGCGCACGGCCACCGGCGCAGCGCGGGAGGAGACCGCCATGGCCATGGCGGATGCGGTGCCGGCCAGCCCCAGCCCGACCAGCACCCCGGCCCCCAGCATGACGCCGAAAGCACCCTGGGCGGTGGCGAAGGCCAGCAGCCCGGCCAGATAGAATCCGACCGTGGCCAGCAGGATCGGCCGGAAGCCCCAGCGCACGACGAGCATGCCGGCGATGGGCTGAGCGGCTCCCCAGCTCAGATTCTGTACCGCGATGGCCAAGGTGAAATCGGCCACCGAGATGCCCAGGCCCGGCACCACCTCGGGCATGAACAGGCCGAGTGACTGGCGTAGGCCCATGGCGATCGAGAGCAGCAGTGCGGTGCCGAGCAGGATGGCGCCGGCGCCGGGTGGGAGGAACGGCATGGGCGATGCTGCGCGCGAGGCGTCCCAAGTGTCCAGCGCCTTCGGCCGCCGCGACGGGCCGGATGAGGAAGTCTCGCCCCGCCGCTTGGCCGCGTGCGGCGCTACGGGCAGGATGGGCCATGCACATCGCACCGCAGGGGGCCGCCGCGGTCCCCGACAGCCAGGGGCTGAACTTCCACCACGCCGACCCGTGGGGCGAGGCGATGGCGCGGCTGTACCTGCCGCCGGCGCTGTACGCCCATCTGCAGCCGCATCTGTCTGCCCTGGGCGGCCTGGTAGGCGGCGCGCTGGACGCCGAGGCGGCGGCGGCGGACCGCAACCCGCCGGTGCTGCACCACCGCAACCGGCGGGGGGAGGATGCGCAGCATATCGAATATCACCCGGCTTATCTGAGCATGACCAGGCGCGCCTTCAGCGACTACGGGCTGGCCGCGATGAGCCATCGGCCGGGCGTGCTGGGCTGGCCGGAATCCATGCCGCCCGCCGCCAAATACGCGCTGACCTTCCTGTTCGTGCAAAGCGAATTCGGCCTGATGTGCCCCGTCAGCATGACCGACAGTCTGGCCCGCACCTTGCGCAAGCACGGCTCCACCGAACTGGTGGCGCGGTATCTGCCGGCGCTGACCAGCACCGACATGGACGCGCTCCGCCAGGGCGCGATGTTCATGACCGAGCAGGGCGCCGGCAGCGACATCGCGGCGACGGCGGTGGTGGCGGAGCAGGATGGCGAGGGGTGGAAGCTGACTGGCGACAAGTGGTTCTGCTCCAACCCCGACGCCGGAATGGCGCTGGTGTTGGCCAGAAGGGGTAACGCACCTGGGCTGCGCGGCGTGTCGCTGTTCCTGCTGCCGCGCGAGCTGCCGGACGGCACGCCGAACGCCTACCGGATCGTGCGGCTGAAGGACAAGCTGGGCACCCGCTCCATGGCCTCGGGCGAAATCCGGCTGGAGGGGGCGACGGCTTATCTGGTGGGTGAGCCGGATGCCGGCTTCAAGCAGATGGCGGATATGGTGAATGCCTCCCGGCTGTCCAACGGTGTGCGAGCCGCAGGCATGATGCGCCGCGCCTGCGCGGAGGCGGTGTTCGTGGCGCAGCGGCGGGTGGCCTTCGGCAAGCGGCTGATTGAGTTGCCGCTGATGCGGCGGCAACTGCTTAAGCTGATCATGCCGGCGGAGCAGGCGCGCAGCATGATGTTCCAGACGGCGCAGGCGATGCAGGCGGCGGATGCGGGCGACGCCGTCGCCCGGAAGCTGCTACGCATCCTGACGCCGCTGATCAAGTTCCGTGCCTGCCGCGAT
>CAXTJY010000301.1:0-1057 GCA_964244395.1 uncultured Rhodovarius sp. | reverse complement strand
GCGCGGCGGGTGACCGGGGATGCCATGGAGGTGCGCGGGGGCTGCGGCTACATTGAGGAGTTCCCCGACGCCCGGCTGGTGCGCGACAGCCACCTCGGCAGCATTTGGGAGGGCACGAGCAACATCGTGGCGTTGGATGTGATGCGCGCGGTGGAGCGGGAGGATGCGTTGCCGGTGTTGGCAGCGCATGTGTGCGGGCTGCTGGGCTACGGCACGGAGCGGCACAGCGATGACGCCTCCGCCGAGGCCTGGGGGCGGGCGGAGGGGCTGACGCGAGTGGCGCTGGGCAACCCCTCGCTGGCCCGGCAGGCGGCCAGCGCGCTGTACCATGCGACATCCGCCGCCGCGCTGGGGTGGGAGGGCGTGCGCCTGGCCTGCCCGGGCCGGGCGGCGCTGGCGGAGCTGGTGCAGCGGCACCGGCTGGCACCGCGCGACCCGCTGGCTGCCACCGACGACACCGCCTTGCAGGATGCCGTGCTGGCCGTGGCCGCTTGAAGCTGGCGCGGCGCGCGGGCTGGGCCGTCGGCATCGCCGCGCTGGTATCGGGCTGCGCCGGGCGAGTGGTGAACGTCCCCACCATCATCTCGGAGGGCTTCTGCTTTCCCTCCGACGAGACCTTCGCGGCCTCCGTCACCGAGGCGATCCCGGCCGCGCTTCCTGGCTTCTCCGCACGGTCGCAGCGCGTGGCGATCTCGATCGGCGCCGCGCCTCTGCTGGCCGAGATATTGTTGCCCCGAACCCCCGAATTGCGCCGCCTGCGGCTTCGGCAGGCGGCGGTGGAGCGCATCGTGGCGGCCCAGCTCGACGTACAGGAATCGCTCGCCCTGCTGGATTGCGAGGGCGAGCGTGGCGACCAGCTGCGCGGCGTGCTGGAAGCGCGGGAAGCCCGGCGCAACCGCCGGCTGACCCTGGCCAGCATCGGCTTCGGCGCCGCCACGGCGGTGGCGACAGGGGGCCTGGGGCTGGCCGGCGCGGGCACGGCGGCGGCCGCGGCGGGGATCGCCGGCGGCTCGGGCGAGGCGACGGCCGGCGTGGCGCAGCTCTTCGGGGCGTCCCG
>CAXTJY010000300.1:957-5616 GCA_964244395.1 uncultured Rhodovarius sp. | reverse complement strand
CGCACGCATGGCTTCACGGTTCGCCCCGTGCAATGCGCGTTTCCGACCATGAAGCCGGTCTGCGGCCTGGCCCGCGTCGGCACCATCCGGGCGGCGTTTCCCTCCGGCCGGCCGAAGGAGCAGGACAAGGCGGCGCGCCTGGGCTGGTACGAATACGTGGCGGATGCGGCGCTGCCGACCGTGGTGATCCTGCAGGATCTCGACGACGTGCCCGGCACCGGCGCCTTCTGGGGCGAAGTGAATAGCGCCATCCACAAGGGCCTGGGCGCGGAGGGCTGCGTGACCAATGGCAGCTTTCGCGACCTCGATGCGCTGGCGCCGGAATTTCAGCTGCTGGGCTTGATCAACCCGAGCCACGCCTATGTGCACGTGGTTGATTTCGCGCGGCCGGTCACGGTGTTCGGCATGGCCTGCGTCACGGACGACGTGATCCATGCCGACCGGCACGGCGCGGTGGTGATTCCGCATGAGGCGGTCAAGGCCCTGCCGGCCGCCATCGACCTGCTGACGCGCAAGGAGGCGGTGATCCTGGACATGGCCCGCGCGCCGGGCTTCGACATCGGCAAGCTGCGCGATGCGCTGGCGCGGAGCGAGGAGATCCATTGAGGCTCGAAGACGGCTGGTTCCGCTGGGACCAGCTGCTGGCCACCGTCGAGCGCGCCTGGACCGACAGCAACAACCACCTCAACATGGGCTACTACCTGGTGGCCTTCGACCTGCAAACGGACCGGCTCTGGCCCGAATTACGGGTCGGCCGCGCGTTGCGGGCGCGGGGACTGACCACCTTCGCCGTTGAGGCGTGGCTCGACTACCAGCGCGAGATGGTGGAGGGCGACGTGATCGGCGCCGAAAGCCGGGTGCTGGATTTCGATGCCAAGCGGCTCATGATCGAGCACCGCATGTTCCACCACGGCGAGGGGTGGGTGAGTTCGGCGCATGAGGTGCTGTATCTCTGCGTCGATGTGGCGACACGGAAGGTCGCGGCGTGGCCCGAGGATGTGCGGGAAGGGTTCGCCCGGGTCAGCCAGGGGCTGGCGGCGCGGCGGCTGACGATGAGGCGGCGGTGAGGTGCAAGGCTGCGCTGCCTTGCCTCAGCGCCTGACATCCTCCAGCGCATACCCTGCCACCTTTTTGTACCCCCCGGTAATCGCCAGCAGCTCATCTGCGCCGATCACATCCTCCACCCGTTGGAACGGCTTGTCCCCGGTCCGCGCCCATACCTCGCGCAGGATGGCGTCGGGCGGGTTGGTGCGATTCTGCAGCACTATGGCGCTGGTGGCATCCAGTCGCTCGCCTTCATACAGATGCAGCGCTTTCTCGATCGGCCCGCCAGCCGCCAGGCAGCGCGCCAGCGCCACCGCATCCAGGATCGACTGCCCGGCGCCGTTGCTGCCGCGCGGCACCATGGGGTGCGCCGCATCACCCAGCAGCGTGGCGCGGCCATGCGTCCAGCGCGGCAACGGGTCCTGATCGACCATCGGGAATTCCAGCACCGTCTCGGCGCTCTCGATCAAGGCGGGCACGTCCAGCCAATCGAAGCGCCAACTGGCGAAGGCGGGCAGGAAATCCTCCAGCCGGCCTCGCGTGTTCCAGTCCCGGTCGAGATGCTGCGGCGTCTCGATCTCCGCCACCCAATTCACCAGCTGGCGGCCCTGGTCGTCGATGGCGTCGCGGATCGGGTAGATCACCATCTTGCCGTGGCTCAGCCAGCCGGCGCGGACCATCGGCGCGCCGGACAAGAATGGCTCCCAGGCCGTGACCCCCCGCCACATGTTCACCCCCGAGTAGCGTGGCGGCCCCTCCTTCGGGAAGAACTGCCGCCGCAACGCCGAGTGGATGCCGTCGCAGCCGATGGCGGCCATGCCGGTGGCGCTGGTGCCGTCCTCGAAATGCGCCGTTGCGCCCGCATCGCCCTGCGTCAGCCGCGCCAATCGCTTGCCGGTGAGGACGCCCCCGGGCCCCAGCCGCTCGATCACGGCATGCAGCAGGATGCCCTGCAGGTCGCCGCGATGGATGCTGAATTGCGGGTGCTGATAACCGGCCGCCAGGCCCAGCGGCTCCTTGTGAATGAGCTGGCCGAAACGGTTGAAGAACCAGGCGTCGCGGGTCTGCACCGCCGCCGCCTCTAGCGCCGGGCGCAGGCCCAACGCGGCCAGCTCGGCGCTGGCATGCGGCAGGATGTTGACCCCCACGCCGGCCTGGCGGATTTCGCTCGCCGCCTCGTAGACCGTGCACGGGATGCCGGCCCGGTGCAGGGTCAGCGCCAGGGTCAGCCCGCCGACGCCGCCGCCGATGATGAGGATCATGTCAGTGTTCACCCTTTCACCACGGACCTCACTCCGCCGAAATATTCGCGGCGCGGATCACCCTGGTCCAGCGCGCCTGGTCGGCTGCAATGAGGCGGGCGAAAGCGTCGGCGGCGGCGCCGACCGGCACCATGCCCTGTGCCGCCAGCACTGCCGCCGCCTCCGGCCGCGCCACCCAGGCGGCCAACGTGGCACGCAGCCGCTCGACCAGCGGCGCCGGCAGGCCGGCGGGCCCCAGCAGCCCGTACCAAAGATCGACCTCGGCGCCGCCGAAGCCGCTCTCGGCGAAGGTGGGCAAGGTGGGCGCGGCCAGGACCCGCGCCGGGCTGCCTACCGCCAGCAAGCGGATGCGGCCGGTCTCGACCAGGGGCAGCGCGGTGTGGATGGGTAGCACCATCGCGGCGAGCCGGCGGCCCAGCAGATCCTGGATCGCCGGCGCGCTCCCGCGATAGGGGATGTGGTTCATCTCCGGGATGGCGGCGACCTGGCGCAGCAACTCCATCGCCAGATGCTGCGGCGTGCCGATGCCGGGGCTGCCGTAGTCCAGGCTGCGGGTGCGGGCGAGGGTGACGAAATCGTTCAGCGAGGCTGCCGGCACGTCCGGGTTCACCGCCAGCACCATGTCGCCGTTGGTGAGGTGGATGATGGGGGTGAACTGCGCGACCGGATCGTAGGTGGCGGCGCGAAACATGGGCGGCGCCATGACGAAGGTGTTGACCTGCATCAGCAGGGTGCGGCCATCCGGCGCCGCGCGCGCCACCGCCTGGCTGCCGATGGCGCCGGATGCGCCGGGCCGGTTTTCCACCACCACAGGCTGGCCCAGCGCTGCCTGCAGTACGGGCGCCGCCAGGCGGGCAAGGATGTCGATGCCGGTGCCGGGCGTGAAGGGCGCCACGATGGTGATCGGTCCGTCCTGGGCGCGCGCGAGCGTCGGGGCTACCAGGCCGAGAAGCATGGCGCGACGCGGCAAACGGGGGAGAGCGCGCCCGCCCGGACGGTGGCTCGACGGCGGCATCACGGTGTCACCACAGCCGTGGGGCGCTTCCGGAACAGCGGCCAGACCACCGCGGCCACCGTCAGCAGCCACAGAACGATGGAGACGGGCGAAGCGACGAGCGCCGCCACATCGCCATCCGACAGCGACATGGCGCGGCGCAGATTGTCCTCCAGCATGCGGCCCAGCACGAAGCCCAGGACAATGGGGACAAGGGGTATCTCCATCTTGCGGAAAAACCAACCGACGACGCCGAAGAAAATCGCCAGCAGCAAATCGAAGGCTGAATTGGACGCGGCATAGACACCGGCAAACGAGAGCGCCAGCACGCCGGGATAAAGCACCCAGCTCGGCACGAACAACAGCCGTGCGAAGATGCCGACCAGCGGCAGGTTCAACAGCAGCAGCATGGCGTTGCCGATGTACATCGAGGCGATGAGCCCCCAGGCCACCTCCGGCTTCTGTTCGAACAGCAGCGGCCCGGGGGTGATATTGTACATCAGCAGCGCGCCCAGCAGCACGGCGGTGGTGCCGGAGCCGGGGATGCCGAGCGACAGCATGGGCACGAGATTGCCGATCTGCGCCGCATTGTCGGCCGTTTCCGGCGCGGCCACGCCGCGTAGGTCGCCCTGGCCGAATGTGCCGTTGCCTTCGTTCAGCCGCTTCTCGGCGGTGTAGGACAGCGCCGAGGCTACCGAGGCGCCGGCACCGGGCAGCACGCCGATGACGAAGCCGATGCCGGTGGCGCGCAGCATGGCTGGGGTGCAGTAAAGGATTTCGCGCAATGACAACCGTGCCCCGCCGCCCAGCTTCGCCGCTTCAGCGCGCAGCCTGGTCTCGATCAGCAGCAGGATCTCGCCGATGGCGAACAGGCCGATGGCCAGCACGGTGAAGTCGATGCCACCCAGTAACTCCAGCGAGCCCAGGGTGTAGCGCTCCACCCCGGTGCCGCTATCCACGCCCACCATGGCCAGCAACAGTCCGATGGCCCCCGCCGCCCAGGCCTTGACGGCGGGGCCGTCGCTGACCGCGCCCAGCAGCGACAGGGCAAAGGCGATCAGGGCCACGTAATCCGCCGGCGAAAAGGCCACTGCAATGCGCGCCAGAGGCACCGACAGGAAAGTCATCGCTACCACCGACAGGGTAGCGCCCACGAAACTGCCGATGCCGGAAATGGCCAGCGCCGCGCTGCCCCGCCCCTGTTTGGCCAGCGGGTGGCCATCCAGCGTCGTCAGCACCGCCGAAGGCTCGCCGGGCATGTTCAGCAATATGGCAGTGATGCGCCCGCCATAACCTGAGCCGTAATACACCGCGGCCAGCAGGATCAGCGCGGACTCCGGCGGCAGCCGCAACGCCAGG
>CAXTJY010000300.1:0-947 GCA_964244395.1 uncultured Rhodovarius sp. | reverse complement strand
AGATGGTCGCCACCGGCCCGATCCCCGGCAGCACGCCGATGGCGGTGCCGACGATGCAGCCGATGAAGGCCAGCAGCAGATTGGCCGGCTGCAGCGCCACGCCGAAGCCGCCACCCAGGGCGGAAAACACGTCCATCACAGCGGCAGAAATCCCTTGGGTAAAGGCAGGTCCAGCAGCTTGTCGAAAAGCAGCCAAAGGGAGACGGCGGTGATCAGCCCCACTGCGATGCCTGGGACCGGCCGGGCGCCGAACAGCAGCGCTACGGCGGTCGCCATCAATGCGGTGGCCGGCATGAAGCCCAGCGGCACCATGAGCAGGGCGTAGCCGATCATGGCCACGACCAGCAGCGGCGGCGCCAGCAACCGCTCGGGCGAGTGAAAGCCGTGCACAGGGCGCAACAGCATGCCCAAGCCGCACAGCGCCACCACCAAGGCGACGGTCGCGGGGAAGGGCGTCGGCCCCAGCGGGTCCGCAGCGAACGGCACCTGCAACTGCCAAGCCACCCAGAACGCCCAGGCACCCAGCAAAATAAAGCCGGCGCCCAGCCAGCGATCGGCCGTCATTGCGTCGCGGTCACCAGCCCGACTTCGCGGGCGAGCTGGCGGTATTCGGCGGTGCGGCGCTTGGCGAGCTGGGAGAATTCCTCGCCGACCACGTTGAATTCGAACATGCCCTGCGCCGCGCGCTGCGCCGGCCAGGCTGGGTGGGCGTGCAGTCGCCGCAGTGCCTCCACCCAGTAGTTGTAAGCGGCATCGGGCATCTGCGGCGGGCCGTAGAAGCCGCGCACGATGGGCCATTCGACGTCGATGCCCTGTTCCTTGGCGGTGGGCACCACCGAGAGGAAGCCTGGCAGGCGCTCATGCGCCAGCACGGCCAGCAGGCGGATTTCCCCGGCCTCGAACTGACCGCGGATTTCGGAGGCATCGCCGGGGAAGACCTGGATGTG
>CAXTJY010000299.1:1891-5625 GCA_964244395.1 uncultured Rhodovarius sp. | reverse complement strand
CCGTCTATCTGCTCAGCCTCGGCATCTCGATCGTCATCATGGCCGGCTTCGCCTGGTTCTTCACCGCGTCGAAACACGGCCTGGCGATGCGGGCCACCGCCTTCGACCAGCAGGTGGCGCAGTCGCTTGGCATTTCCGTACCCAAGGTCTTCGCCATGTCCTGGGCCATTTCGGCGGTGGTGTCCTCGGTCGCCGGCATCGTCGTCGGCGTGGTGAACGGCGTCTCCTCGGCACTGTCCTTCTACGGCATCAAGGTGTTCCCGGCGGTGATCCTGGGCGGGCTGGATTCCGTGGTGGGGGCGATGCTGGGCGGCATCATCGTGGGCGTGCTGGAGAATTTGGCGCAGTATGTGGATTCCCAGTGGCTGAACTGGGGGAACATGACGAACATCGCGCCGTTCTACGCGTTGATCCTGATCCTGCTGATCAAGCCGTACGGGCTCTTCGGCACCCGCAACATCGAAAGAGTATGATGTCGCGCGTTTCATCGCCCCCGCGCGCCTTCGACGCGACGAATATCGAGCGCGTCTAGGTGGCGCTCGCACCCGCCGGGGATTTCCGCACCAGCTACCGGGCGGATATGACGATCTTCCCGACGCGAAATTCGCTGTTCGCCGTGCTGCTGGGCATCGCGCTGCTCTGCGCCGCGCCGCTCTTCCTGGGCCGCTACGAGATGGGGCTGCTGATCAATATCGGCTTCATGGGCATCGCCGCGCTGGGCCTTAACATCCTGGTCGGCTTCACCGGGCAGATCAGCATCGGGCATGCGGCGTTCTTCGGCTTCGGCGCCTTTCTCAGCGCCTATCTGCACGAGCGGTTCCACATTCCGGTCATCCTGTGCATCCCGCTGGCCGGCATCGGCACCGCCTTCGTCGGTCTCATCTTCGGCCTGCCGGCGGCGCGGCTGAAGGGGCTGTACCTGGCCATCGCCACCCTGGCCGCGCAGTTCATCCTGGAAGATTTTTTCGCCCGGGCGCGGTGGTTCACCGGCGGTGTGGCGGGGCGGATGACGGAGAGCCCCGAGCTGTTCGGCATCCGCTTCGACCGGGAGGAGAGCTTCTTCTACGTCGTGCTGTTCTTCACCATCGTGATGTTCGTGGCCGCCGCCAATTTGATGCGCACGCGGGATGGCCGGGCGCTGATCGCAGTGCGCGACCACTACCTCAGCGCCGAGGTGATGGGCATCAACCTGGCCTATTACCGCACGCTGTCCTTCGCGATTTCCAGCCTGTACGCCGGCATCGCTGGGGCGCTGTATGCGCATTACCTGCTGTTCGTCTCGGTCGAGGCGTTCAACATCCTCTTCTCCATCCAGTTCCTCGCCATGGTCATCATCGGCGGGCTGGGCAGCGTGATGGGCAGCCTGATGGGCGCCGCCTTCATGGTGCTGATGCCCGAGGGCGTGCAGGCGGTGGCCGACCTGTTGGCCGGCGGCTGGATCGACCGCACTTTAAAGATCGGCGGCTCCATCTCCTTCCTGCGTGAGATGGCGATCGGTGCGGCCATCATCCTGTTCCTGGTGTTCGAGCCGGATGGGCTCGCGCATCGCTGGAAGCAGATCAAGGCGTATTGGAAGCTGTATCCCTTTTCCCACTGAACCCGGAGGAAACGACAATGAAAAAGATCGTATTGGCCGCTGCACTGGCACTTTCGTTACCGGCTGTCGCGCAGACCCGGGCGAATATCGGCCACCTCATGGACAATTCCGGCGCCACCTCGGATGTCGGCGTTCCCTACGGCCAGGGCGTGGCGGACACGCTGGCCTGGGCCAACGCCAACAACCGCGGCCGGCCGATGAACGTGCTGGGCTTCGACTATGGCTACCAGGCGCCGCGCGCCGTCAGCCAGTACCAGGCCTGGAGCCGGGAGCGCGTCGTCGCCATCCAGGGCTGGGGCACGGCGGACACCGAGGCGCTGGTGCGCTTCGTGACGCGGGACCGGGTGCCGTTCATCTCGGGCTCCTATTCCGGCGCGCTGACCGATGCCGGCGGCAGGTCGGGCCGGCAGGGGGTGGAAGCGGCGCCTTACAACTTCTTCTATGGCCCGAGCTATTCGGACGCGCTGCGCGCCATGCTGATCTGGGCGCGCGAGGACTGGCGCACGCGCGGGCAGACCGGCGCGCCGCGCTACGTGCATATGGGCGCCAACCACCCCTACCCGAATTCGCCCAAGGAGGCCGGTGAGAGCCTGGCGCGGGAGCTGGGCTTCGAGGTGCTGCCCGCCATCCAGTTCGCGCTGACCCCCGGCGACTACACCGCGCAGTGCCTGACCTTGCGTCAGGGCGGCGCCAACTACGCCTATCTCGGCAACACCGCAGGCTCGAACATCTCGGTGCTGCGGGCCTGCCAGACCGCGGGCGTGCAGGTGCAGTTCCTGGGCAATGTCTGGGGCATGGATGAGAACGCGGCCAAGGCGGCCGGTGCCGCGGCCAACGGCGTCGTCTTCCCGGTCCGCACCTCGGCGGTGTGGGGCCAGCAGGCGCCCGGCATGACTGTGGCGCAGACGATCAGCCGCATTTCGGACCCGGCGGGCACCGCATATCGCCCGGTGCATTATCTGGCTGGGATGTGCGCGGCGATGCTGATGGTAGAGGCGATGGAGACCGCCGGCGCCAACAATGGCGCCGTCACCGGCGAGCGCATCCGCGACGGCTTCTATGCCCGGCAGAACTGGGTGCCACGCGGCTTCGACGGCGTCTGCGCCCCGTCCAACTTCACCGCGACGGACCATCGCGGCACGCTGGCGGTGCCGCTGTACCGCGCGCGGGTGACCGGGGATACGACCAACGGCACGGTGGCCGAGCTGGTGGCCGCTGGCACCATCGCGCTGCAACCGGTGACGACCATCAACCTGGACCGGCGCGCCGACTGGCTGGGCTGGTAAGTGGACGCGGCTCCCGCGCAAACGGCCCCGCTGCTGGCCGTCAACAACATCGAGGTCGTCTACAACGACGTCATCCTGGTGTTGCGCGGGATGTCGCTGGAGGTGGCGCAGGGCAGCATCGTGGCGCTGCTCGGCGCCAATGGAGCTGGGAAATCGACGACGTTGAAGGCGATCTCCGGCCTGCTGAAGACCGAGGAAGGCAAGGTCACGCGCGGCGAGGTGCGCTTCGCCGGCGAGCGGATCGACGGGGTGGACCCGCACATGATCGTCCGCCGCGGCATCTTCCAGGTGATGGAAGGCCGGCGGATCATCGCCGACATGACGGCGCTGGAAAATCTGCGGCTCGGCGCCTTCACCCGCAAGGATGCCGGGGTGAAGGCCGACATCGAGTTGGTGTACAGCTACTTCCCACGCCTGAAGGAACGCACCGGGCTGGCCGGCTACCTCTCCGGCGGCGAGCAGCAGATGTTGGCCATCGGCCGCGCATTGATGGCGCGGCCGAAGCTGATCCTGATGGACGAGCCGAGCATGGGCCTCAGCCCGATGCTGGTGCAGGAGGTGTTCGGCATCATCAGCCGCATCAACCGCGAGCTGGGCGTGACCATCCTGCTGGTCGAGCAGAATGCGCGCATGGCGCTGTCGGTCGCCTCGCACGGCTACGTCATGGAGCAGGGCAAGATCGTGCTGGACGGCACGGCGGAGGAGCTGGCGAACAACGAGGATGTGAAGGAGTTCTACTTGGGCGGCCACGGGGCGGAGCGGAAAAGCTTCAAGTCCATCAAGAGCTACAAGCGGCGGAAGCGGTGGCTGTGAGCGCCCGCTCACCGTCATGGCCAGGCCAGCTCCGCGTC
>CAXTJY010000299.1:0-1881 GCA_964244395.1 uncultured Rhodovarius sp. | reverse complement strand
CTGGTGCGCCACCCTCACACCCGCAAACAGCTGCGCCTCCCCCGCTGAGATATCCCTCCCCGTCATGGCCGGGCCCCGACCCGGCCATCTCTGCCTCCATCGCGCACCCTTCCCGCCAGAGATGGCCGGGTCAGGTCCGGCCATGACGTGCTGGGGCAGCCACCACGTATCGGGTCGCCCATGACGTGGCGGGGGTCCGCCATGATGGGGGTGCGCTCCAACGTGCAGGCGCGCCGGCACTGGTCCGCCGGCGTCGGGCTGCTGTCACGGCCGCAGAGGAAGTGGGAGTTTCCGGCCCGCTTCAACATCGGCACGGCCTGTTCCAACGCCTGGATCGGTCAGGGACGGACCGCGATCATCCATGGCGACAAGCGCATCTCGTTCGAGGCGCTGGCCGCCGACAGCAACCGGCTGGCCAATCTGCTGCGCGCGCGTGGCGTGAAGCGCGGCGACCGGGTGGCGGTGCTGCTGCCGCAGGTGCCCGAGGCCGCCACCGCGCATCTCGCCATCTACAAGCTGGGCGCCATCGCCGTGCCGCTGTTCCAGCTCTTCGGCGCCGATGCCCTGGCTTTCCGCCTGGCCGATTGCGGTGCGGTGGCCGTCATCACCAGCACGCCGGACAAGCTGGAAGGCCTGGACCTGCCCACGCTGCGCCACATCATCATCCCCGGCCCCGGCTGGCTGGACGAAGCGCGTGACGGCTTCACCCCGGCCGACACCCTCGCCGAGGACCCCGCGCTGATCATCTACACCTCCGGCACCACCGGCCCGCCGAAGGGCGCGCTGCATGCGCACCGCGTGCTGCTCGGCCACCTGCCGGGCGTTGAATGGCCGCAGGACATGTTTCCGCAGCCGGGCGACCTGTTCTGGACCCCGGCCGACTGGGCCTGGATCGGCGGCCTTCTGGACGTGCTGCTGCCCAGCCTGTTCCACGGCGTGCAGGTGCTGGCGGAGCGCATGCCGAAATTCGACCCGGACTACGCCTTCGCGCTGATGGCCCGGCAGGGCGTGCGCAACGCCTTCCTGCCGCCGACCGCGCTGCGGGTGATGCGCGGCACGCGCGCGACGCCGACCAGCCTGCGCAGCATCGGCTCCGGCGGCGAATCGCTGGGCGCCGACACGCTGGAATGGGGCCGCGAGACGTTCGGCGTCACCATCAACGAATTCTACGGCCAGACCGAATGCAACCTGACCGTCGCCAGCACCGGTGGCAGCCGCGCCGGCTGGATCGGCCGTGCCGTGCCGGGCCACACCGTCACCGTGCTGGGCGACCCTTCGGATGGCGAGATCGCGGTGCGCCGCGACAGCCCGACCCTCTTCCTGGGCTACTGGAACAATCCCGAGGCCACGGCGCGAAAGTTCGAGGGCGAGTGGCTGCTGACCGGTGACCGCGGCGCGATGGAGGATGGCTGGTTCCGCTTCATCGGCCGCGACGACGACGTCATCACCTCCGCCGGCTACCGCATCGGGCCGGGCGAGATCGAGGAGGCGCTGTGCCGACACCCCTCGGTCGCCGCCGCCGCGGTGATCGGCGTGCCGGACACGCTGCGCACCGAGCGTGTGGTGGCCTGCGTGGTGCTCAGGCCGGGCGCCGCCGCCGACGCGGCAGCACTGCAGGACCACGTGCGCACCCGCGTCGCCGCGCACGCCTACCCGCGCGAGGTGCGCTTCATGGACGCCTTGCCGATGACCGCCACCGGCAAGATCATGCGCGGCGTGCTGCGCCGGCAGGAGACCATCGCATGAGCATTGTCGACGAAGCGGCCGCCGCCTCCGGTCAGGTCGTGCGGCAAATGAAGGCCCGCAACCTGCCGACCGCAGCGGGCAGCAAAGACGGTGCGTGCCGCCCGGCCAAAGGAAGTTCACCCGTCGGGGTCGCCG
>CAXTJY010000298.1:0-5629 GCA_964244395.1 uncultured Rhodovarius sp. | reverse complement strand
GCCCGCCCCGCCATCGGCCGTGTCGTCCCCGATGCCGCCCTCGATGGTGTCGTTGCCATCCAGGCCCAGGATGGAGTCGTTGCCCGCGCCGCCTTGCAGGACGTTGTCGTTGTTGTCGCCCGACAGCGTGTCGTCGAAGCCGCTGCCGGTGAGATTCTCGAAGCCGGTCAGCGTGTCGGTGCCGGCGCCGCCGGTGGCTTGCGCGGCGGTCAGCAGCAAGCTGACGGCGACCGCCGCAGGTGCGCCGGCATAGCCGGCCGTGTCGCTGCCGGCGCCGCCATTCAGCCGGTCATTGCCCGCGCCGCCATCGATCCGGTCGTCCCCGGCACCGCCGGACAGGGTGTCGCCGCCGGCGCCGCCCGCCAGCGTGTCGTTGGCCGCACCGCCATGCACGCTGTCGGCCAGTGTGGTCCCGAACGAGGTGACGGTTCCGGTGGCCTGCGAGAACAGCGCGTACACCGTGCCGTCATGCGACGGGCCACCCAGCGAACCCAGCCCGATGTCGCCGAAACCGTCCCCGTCGATGTCGCCCAGCGCGACGAGGTCGCGCTGATAGCCCAGAAAGCCGTCGGTGACCGCGCCCTGGAACTGCGCGCCGGGCGCCGTGCTGTCGAAATTGACATTCACCCAGCCCGACGCCTTGCCATAGACCACATAGGCGGCGCCGGCGCTGGTGAGGCCGTTCAGATCGGCCTGGTAGGCGGAGATCAGCAGGTCGCCATAGCCATCGCCGTTCAGATCGCCCGCGGCACTGACCGAGCCGCCGAAGGAACTGGCGGACCCGGTGAAGGTGACGCCCACCGAGGCCGCCATGGTGCCAACGTTGATGTCTGCCCAGGCGCCGGCATGGCCGAAGATCAGGTAGGTGGCCTGGCTGCCACCCACCAGCAGGTCGGTGATGCCATCGCCGTTCACGTCGCCGGCGCTGTTGATGGCGGAGCCCAGATTGGCGTCGCTCCTGCCGCCGGTGATCCTGAACCCCGCGCCCGCGGGGATGGCGTTGTTGAAGTTGACGTTGCCCAGCGCCGCGCCGCCGAAGCCGATGAAGGCCGTGCCGGCGAAGGAGAAGGCGCCCACGTTCCTGGTCAGGTTTCCGAATGCGAAGTCGGCGAAGCCGTCGCCGTTGATGTCGCCGGCCCCGGCGATCTCCATCCGGTTGTAACTCAGGGGCGTGGGCCCGGTGACGCGGACAGCCTGCGCCGTGGTCGCGCCGGCGAGGTCCAGATTGCTGATGTTGGCGTTGTTCACGCCGCCGGCCTTGCCATAGACGATGTAGCCGAAGCCGGCGCCGTCGGCCTTGTCGCCGGAGAGGTAGATGTCGGCCAGCCCATCGCCGTTCACGTCGCCCAGGCTCTTCGCCACTTGCGAACCTATTCCGCCGTCATCGCTCGGACCGATGATCTGGTAGCCGCCGCTGCCGCCCCCATTCAGGGTGGTGAGGTCGATATCCGACCAGCCGGTCGTCTTGCCGAAGACGACATACCCGATCCCGTTATAGCTCCGGCCCGCCGTGGAAGCCGCGGATGCCGTGATGACGAAATCGGCCAGCCCGTCGCCGTTCATGTCGCCGGCCCCGGCCACCGCGAAGCCGGTGCGGGAGTTGTTGAGCCCGGTGAAGTCATAGGCCGCGGGCGCCGTCGCCGTCTGCAGGTTCAGGCTCGACCAGCCGCTGGCGTGACCCAGGATGAGAGAGGCGAAATTGGGCTGGGCGAAGGGAGCGCCCACCAGGAAGTCGTCGTAGCCGTCCCCGTTCACATCACCGGCGCCGGCAACCGCGGCAGCTTCCGCGCCGGAGCCGGCATTGGTCGAATAGATCACGCCCTGGGCCAGGGTGAGGGCTGCCAGGTTGAGGGTCGCCGGGAAGGCTGAAGCGGACATGTGATCCTCTGGCCGCTACCGGCCGGCTTTTTGCTGGCCAGGCGCCGCCCGGCTAAGCCGGCAGCATAATCGGATCATTGGTGTTCACAAGATCGTGATGTTAGTGGGCCGGCGTCATTCCGCTGCGTCAGGTCATGCCTGGGCCTGGCCGGAGGGGGGCATTCCCACTCAGGACGCTCAATCCAGTCGCAGCCCCCGCTCCGCGATCACCGGCCGCCACAGCGTGGTGTGCTCGGCGATGGCCTGCGCCATGGCGGCCCGCCCGCCGAAGCGAGGAATGATGCCCTGGCTGGCGAACAACGTGGTCACCGCCGGGTCGTCCAGCGACAGGCGCACGGCATTCTCCAGCGCGTTCAGGATCGGCTCCGGCGTACCGGCGCGGCCGACGAAGCCCTGCCAGCCGCGCATCACGAAGCCCGGCATGCCCTGTTCCGTCGTCGTCGGTACGTCCGGGAAATGCGGATGCCGCTCGGTGCCGCCAATGAAGGCGATGGCGCGCACCCGGCCGGCGTCGATCTGGCTCTTCGCCAGGTTCACCCCGTCGATCATCAGCTGCACCCGGCCGCCCAGCATGTCCTGCAACGCCGGCGCGCTGCCGCGATAGGTCACGACCTCCATCTCAACCCCAGCCTGGCGTGAGAAGAGTTCGTAGGCCAGGTGCGTCACCGACCCCTGGCCGGCCGAGCCGAAATTCAGCTGCCCCGGCCGGGCGCGGGCCAACGCCACCAACTCGGGCAGCGTCCGCGCCGGCAGATCGGCCGGCACCATCACGAACATGCCGCCCACCGTGGCCATGGCGATCGGCGTCAGGTCGCGCGCTGCGTCATAGGGCAGGTTGCGATACAGCAGCGGGTTGATGGCGATGACGCTGTCATTCACATGCGCCATCGAGTAGCCGTCCGGCGCGCTGCGGGCCAACTCGCCCAGGCCGAGGTTGCCGTTGGCGCCGCCGCGGTTTTCCACCACCACCTGCTGGCCCAGCGCTTCGCTCATCCGCTGCGCGATAGGCCGCGCCACGAGGTCCGACCCGCCGCCGGGCGGGAAGCCGACGATGAGGCGGATCGGCCGGGTGGGAAACGACTGCCCGAGCGCGGGCATGGCGAGTGCCAGCGAAAGCGCGTGGCGGCGTGCAAGCATGATGTTTCCCCGTGGCCTTTTGGCGCAAGTTAACAAGCGGGGCCGCCGCCGCCAAGGAATTCGCATGACCGAGAAGCTGCACCTGACCCCGGCCGAGCGGAACGACCTCAGGCGCCTCCGCCGCGAGAAGCCCGCCCGCAAGCTGCTGCCGACCGACACCCGCAGCCCGGGCCAACGCATCGCCGACGCGGTCGCCGCCACCGTCGGCTCCTGGCGCTTCATCATCGTGCAAAGCGTGCTGCTGACGATCTGGATCGTGCTGAACGTCACTGCCTGGGTCCGCGCGTGGGACCCATACCCCTTCATCCTGCTCAACCTGGTGCTGTCGTTCCAGGCCGCCTACACCGCGCCCATCCTGATGATGAGCCAGAACCGCCAGGCCGAGATCGACCGGCGCGACGCCGCGCATGACTACGAGGTGAATGTGAAGGCCGAGTTGGAGATCGAGTTGCTGCACAGCAAGATCGACGCGCTGCGCGAGCAGGAGATCGCCGAGCTTGTCACCATCATCCGCGGGCTGACCGCGCGACCCGCGTCGCCGGCCTGAGCGAAGTTCCTTTCCGTTCACCCCGCCTTGCTGGCAGCATCGCGCCGCAGGCGGAGATCGAACCATGAAGCGACGCGACGTGATGCTGGCGGCAGGGGCCGCGACCCTGGCCGCGCCTGGCCAGGCGCAGCGCGGCAATACCCTCCGGCTGGTGCCGCAGGCCAACCTGACGGCGCTTGACCCGATCTGGACCACTGCCGCCGTTACGCAGAACCACGCCTATACGGTGTTTGATACCCTCTATGCCGTGGACGGCCAGCAGCGGCCGCAGCCGCAGATGGCGGCGGGGCACGAGGTCTCGGCCGATGGCCTCGTATGGACCATCCGCCTGCGCGACGGCCTGCGCTTCCACGACAACGAGCCTGTCCGCGCCCAGGATTGCGTGCCCAGCCTGCGCCGCTGGGCGGCGCGCGACACCTTCGGCCAGACCCTGGGCGCCGCGGTGGATGCGTGGGAGGCGGCGGATGACCGCACCATCCGCATCCGCCTGAAATCGCCCTTCCCGTTGCTGCTGGACGCGCTGGCCAAGCCCACCTCGACCATCGCCTTCATCATGCCGGAGCGGCTGGCCAATACGGACCCGAACACGCAGGTGACGGAAATGGTGGGCAGCGGCCCCTACCGCTTCCTGCCGCGCGAATTCGTGCCCGGCAGCCGCGTCGCCTATGAGAAATTCGCCGGCTACGTGCCGCGGCCGGAGGCACCGGACTGGGCCAGTGGCGGCAAGGTCGCGCATTTTGACCGCGTCGAATGGCACGTCATCCCGGACCCCGCGACGGCGGCGGCAGCCCTGCAGAACGGCGAGGTGGATTGGTGGGAGCAGGCGCTGGCCGACCTGCTGCCCAGCCTGCGCCGCAACCGCAACATCGCCACGGAGATCACGGACACCGCCGGCTATACCGGCTGGGGCCGCTTCAACCATCTGCAACCACCCTTCAACAACCCGGCGCTGCGCCGCGCGGTGATCAGCGCCATCCAGCAGGAGGACTACCTGCGCGCGGTGACGGCGAACGACCCCGACGCCTTCCGCAACTGCCGCGGCTACTGGCCCTGCGGCACCGCTTATGGCGCGGACCAGCCGGCGGCGATGCCAGGCAATCTGGAAGCCGCGCGGGCGGCGGTGCGTGCCTCCGGCTACAATGGCGAGCGCATCGTCATCATCAACCCGAGCGACTTTCCCACCATCGGGCCGCTGGGCCAGGTGACGCACGACCTGTTCCGCCGCCTCGGCCTCAACAGCGAGTTGGCGGAGGCGGATTGGGGCACGGTGGTGCAGCGCCGGGCCAGCCGCGAGCCGGTGGAGCGCGGCGGCTGGAGCGTGTTCCACACCTGGTGGCCCAACGTGGCGATCCTCAACCCGGCGCTGAACCCGGTGATCCGCGGCGCCGGCGCGCGCGGCTGGTTCGGCTGGCACGAGAATGCGCGGATTGAGGAACTGGCGGGGCAATGGCTGACGGCGCCGGATGCCGCGGGGCAAGCCACCATCGCGGCGGCCATCGAACGCGAGGCGTTCCAGAGCGCGCCGGCCATGCCGCTCGGGCAGTTCTTCATCCACACCGCGTATCGGCGGAACATCCAGGGAGTGCTGAAGGGGATCGCGCCCTATCCGTGGAATGTCAGGCGCGTTTGACGGACTCCTCACCGACCCGATCGTCACGGCCGACGCCGGCGTTTACCCTTTGGCCATCGGGCACCACCTCACCCGTCATGGCCGGGCTTGACTCCGGCCATCTCCCAACGTCCGCAACACCGCCTTCGCGGCTGCCTCGCTGGGCGTCAGGCCCGGCGGGTGTAGTTTTGCCAGGACGTCGCCGAAAGCTTCGCGCTGCCCCGCGCCGTCCCCTACCTTGGCGCTGGCGGCATGCCGCACCCGTGCGGTCGGCATCGGCGTCCCTTCCAGCAGCGCCCGCAGCGCACCGGTTAAATTTTCCGCGGTGCAGGCCTCCTGGATGAACTCAGGCACCACTTCGCGTTCCGCCAGAAGATTCACCAGGCTGGCGAAGGGCACCTGGACGACGCGGCGCACGATGGCCGCGTCCAGCGCGCCGAGCGGCTCGACTGCGATGC
>CAXTJY010000297.1:2765-5655 GCA_964244395.1 uncultured Rhodovarius sp. | reverse complement strand
GATGCCGCCCGCCACTTCATCGTCATCCCCGACGCATTGGGCGCCGGCGGTTCGGCCAAGCCGTCGGACGGGATGCGCGCCGCCTTCCCGCGCTACAACTACGCCGACATGGTCTCGGCGCAGCACCGGCTGGTGACCGAGGGGCTGGGCTTGCGCCGGCTGCGGCTGGTGCTGGGCAACTCGATGGGCGGCATGCACGCCTGGATCTGGGCCACCACCCACTCCGACATGATGGACGCGGTGGTGCCGATGGCGTCGCAGCCCACCGGCATGGCCAGCCGCAACTGGATGCTGCGCCGCCTGCTGGTCGAAAGCATCCGGCAGGACCCCGCCTATGCCGGCGGGAACTATACCGCGCCGCCGCCTTCGCTGCGGCTCGCCAACGTCTTCTACGCCACCGCCACCAATGGCGGCACGCTGGCCACCCAGGCGCTGGCGCCGACCCGGGCCATGGCCGATGCGCAGGTCGATGCCCGGCTGGCGGCGCCGATGACGGCCGACGCCAACGACTTCATCTGGCAATGGGACGCCTCGCGCGACTACGACGCCGCGCCCGGCCTGGGCCGGATTCGCGCCGCCCTGCTGGCGATCAACGCGGCCGACGACGAACGCAATCCGCCAGAGACCGGCTTGATGCAAGCGGCCATCGACGAAATCCCCGGCGCCCGGCTGTTGCTGATCCCTGCCAGCGCCGAAACGCGCGGCCATGGCACCACCGGCAACGCCGCCTTCTGGGCCGAAGGGTTGCGCGGCTTCCTGGCCGAGGTGCCGGTGGGCGGATGATTGACGCAGGCGGGCCGGCGGTTCCAATCTGCCAGCGCAACGAACTTGACCAGGGGTCCGCGATGCAATGGGCACCATTCGCCGCCGAACCGATGCGGCCCAGCGACCTGGCGGCGTGCCAGGCGGCGCTCGCCGTAGGCTCCAAGAGCTTCGCCGCTGCCGCCCGGATCCTGCCGCGCCGGGTGCGGGCGCCGGCCACCGCGTTGTATGCCTTCTGCCGCGTCGCCGACGATGCGGTGGACACCGAAGCCGACCCGAAAGCCAGCGTGACCCGGCTGCGCGCGCGGCTGGACGCGATGTATGCGGGCACGCCCTTCGACCACCCGGCGGACCGAGCCTTCGCCGCCGTCGTCGCGCAGTACGAGATGCCCAAGGCGCTACCCGCCGCCCTGATCGAAGGCTTCGAGTGGGACGCGGACGGCCGGCAATACGACACGCTGGACGCGCTGCACGCCTACTGCGCCCGCGTGGCCGGCACTGTCGGCGCGATGATGGCGCTGCTGATGGGGGTGCGGGACGCCTCCCGCCTGGCCCGCGCCTGCGACCTGGGCGTGGCCATGCAGCTCACCAACATCGCCCGCGATGTGGGCGAGGACGCCCGCAACGGCCGCATCTACCTGCCGCTGAACTGGCTGCGCGAGGCGGGAATCGACCCGGTGGCCTGGCAGGCCATGCCCAGCTACACCCCCGCGCTGCACGCGGTGGTGCACCGCATGCTGGCCAATGCCGACGCGCTGTACGCCCGCTCCGAGGCCGGCATCGCGGCCCTGCCGGCAGATTGCCGGTCCTCCATCCGCGCCGCCGGCCGCATCTACGCCGAAATCGGCCGCCTGGTCCGTCGCCCCGGCTTCGATCCGGTCACGACGCGCGCCATCGTGCCGAAACACCGCAAGATGAGGCTGCTGGCGGGCGCCATGCTGCCCCGCCTGCCGCGGGCCGCCAGCCTGACCCTGCCGCCCCTGGACGCCACCGCCTACCTCGTGCGCGCCGTGCCGGGCCATGCCGGCCACAGCCTGGATGAACGCATCGAATGGATGATCGGCGTGCTGGCACGGGTTGAGGGCCGGGCCGCGTAGGTTGCGCGGGTGACCCCAAGGGAGGGCTTTGCCCTCCCCTGGCCGTTGATCGCCTTCGGCGCTCAACCCAGCAAGGGCCGAAAGGCCCCTGGTGGGTGGGGGTACGGGAGAGAGCCCAACCATCTTGCCCTGCTTTTTTGTGCGATAGGTATCAAACCGGTAAAACCTAGTCGATTCGTGCCTCCCCGCCCATAGGCGGGGCGACGCGCGAACGGCTGTTTGATGCCTGTCCGGAAAGCAGGACATGGCCAGCGGACGGCGGGAGAAGGCGCAACCCTTTTCCATTAGACTGACTGGGACCGAGAAAGCGGTCTTGCGTGGCAAAGCTGGAACCGTCCCCCTTGGGCGGTTCGTGCGCGATGTGCTTCTGGCGGACAATGCGCAATCGCGCATTGTCGCCCGCCCGCCCGCCCATGACGGCGCGACGCTGGCCCGCGTGCTGGCAATGCTTGGCCAGTCCGGCATCGCCGCCAGCCTAAGCGATCTGGCCCGGCAAGCCGCATCGGGCACGCTGCATGTCGATGACGAGGTAAAGGCCAGGCTGCTCCAGGCCGTCGATGCCGTGGGCGCGATGCGCGATCTGCTGATGCAGGCGCTCGGCAAGAAGATCGCGGAACCCAGCATCGCACAATCAGACGATGTGTCATCGGCCTTCGCGCACGCCGCGTGGCGGGACGGCGACCGATGATCCTGGTTGCTTCGCAACGCGGCGGTGGCGGCCAGTTGGCCGCGCATCTGATGAACGACCGGGACAACGATCACGTCCGGATCGAGGAAGCGCGCGGCTTCGTCGCATCCGATCTGCACGGCGCGTTCAACGAGGCGCACGCGATCTCCAAGGGGACGCGCTGCAAGCAATATCTATTCTCCCTGAGCCTGAGTCCGCCGAAGGAAGCAGCGGCAAATATCGATGTTCTCATCGATGCCGCGAACCGTGCGGAAGCGGCGCTCGGCCTGACCGGCCAGCCGCGCGTCATCGTCATCCATGAAAAGCAGGGCCGCCGCCACGCGCATGCCGTGTGGTCGCGCAT
>CAXTJY010000297.1:0-2755 GCA_964244395.1 uncultured Rhodovarius sp. | reverse complement strand
GAAGGCGGTCAATCTGCCGCACTTCAAGAACCGGCTCTGCGCCCTGTCGCGGGAATTGTATCTCGAACACGGCTGGGAATTGCCGGAAGGCCACCGCACCAACGGTTGGAAGAACCCGCTCAACTTCACCCTGGGCGAATGGCAGCAGACCCAGCGCCTCGGCCTCGATCCGCGCGAGGTCAAGCAGCTGTTCCGCGAGGCGTGGGAGCGGTCCGACAATCTCGCCAGCTTCAAGCATGCGCTTGAAGAGCGCGGGTACTTCCTGGCGCAGGGCGACCGGCGCGGCTTCGTAGCGGTGGATATCGAGGGCGAGCCGTTCGCGGTCGCCCGATGGACCGGGGCCAAGACCAAGGAGGTCAAGGCCAAGCTGGGCGAGCCGGACGGCTTGCCCAGCATCGATGAAGTCAAGCGCCGCATCCAGACCGATATGTCGGACCGGCTGCGGCAATTCGTCCGCGAGGATCGCCGCCTTCAGCGGGAAGCGCTCGCCCCGCTGCTGGAACAGCGCGAGGCGATGGTCGCGGCGCAGCGCGACGAACGCGCCCGCCTCGAAGCCAAGCAGCGCGCGCGGCAGGACCAAGAGACCAGGCAACGCGCAGAGCGCTTCGCCAGCGGTCTGCGCGGCGTGTGGAATGGCCTGACCGGCAAGACCGCGACCGTTCGCCAGCAGAACGAGCGCGAAGCGTTCGAGAGTTACCGGCGCGACCGCGACCAGCGCGAAGCGCTGTTCGAGGCGCAGATCGCTGACCGCAAAAAGCTCCAGCTCCGCATCGACGCGCTGCAAGCGCGGCATCGCGCGGAGCGAATGAAGATGGCCCGCCACATCGTCCCGATCCTGCGGCGCGGTGCCGCGGAGCGGCAGCGCGATCCGGCGGACCGCCCCCGCCGCCATCGGTCGCCCGGTTTGGACATCGAGCGCTGATCGCCGTGCAGCCCACAACCCTTACACAATAGGAGACTGGTATGTCTGGTTCTTCGGACAAGCGGCCGCATGGCCGCGACAAGGCGGGAGGCGTGTTCCTCTCCCGCATCCTCACAATCCTGCCCAGCGGCGAATGGCATGGCCGTATCGCCGGTACGCTGGCCGCCACGGCGGTGCTCATTCTGTGGAGCGCCGCCGCCAGTTATGCGCAACGCTATCAGCCGTCCCCCTTCGACAGCGGGATGGGTTATGGCGGCGGGTACGGTCCCGGCTTCTTCGGGAGGCTGGCGATGACCGTCCTGCTGTTCGGGGTCGGCCTTCTCATCGGCGGGCTGTTTTCTCCCGCCCTGGCAAGCCTGCGCCGGGTGCTGATGTTCGTGGTGGTCGGGCTGCTGATCGTCGGTCCAATCTTCATGGACCCGATCAGCGGCGGCATGCTCGGCGCGTTCGGCCCGTATATCGCCGCGCTGGTCGGCTTCGTGGTCGGCATCGGCTTCGGGCGGGAGGGCGAAGCCCGGTCCAAGGCCTTCGGCTCCGCCCGCTGGTCCACCCTCGCCGATATCGTCGCCGATCCGATCCTGAAGGAACAACCCGGCGGCGTTTGGCTGGGTGAGTACGCGCCGCTGCCTTCCGAAAGCACGCTGGAAGCGGTGCCGGTGTTCTACAGCGGCGACCGCCATATCATCACCGTGGCCCCGACGCGCGGCGGCAAGGGTGTCAGCGCCATTGTGCCCAATCTGCTGACCTACCGCGGCTCAACCCTGGTGGTCGATCCCAAGGGGGAGAATGCGCTGATCACGGCGGAAGCCCGCGCCAATGCGGGCCAGGACGTGTTTATCGTCGATCCCTGGGACATCGCCGCCACGCGGGTGGGTGCCGCGCCCGCCTGCTTCAATCCGCTCGACTGGCTGCTGCCAGGCGATCCGGACGTGGCGGAGAACGCGATGATCCTGGCGGACGCGCTGGTCGTCATGTCCAAGAGCGAGAACATCTTCTGGGAGGAAGAGGCCAAGGCGTTGCTGTCCGGGCTGATCCTCTATGTGGCGCTCAACCCGTTCGAGCGGCACACCCGGACGCTGGGCCGGGTCCGCGATCTGCTCCTGCTCAAGGAGAAGGATCTGGAAGAGCTGTTCGAGACCATGACGCAGTTCCACCATCCGGTCGTCGCCGGGACCGGCACGCGTTCCCTGCAGAAGGATGCCCGCACCCTCGCCCTGGTGATGACTTCCGCGCAGGCGCAGACGCATTTCCTGGATAGCGGGCGTATCCGCGACAGCCTGTCGCGCTCGGATTTCGATTTCGTCGATCTGCGCTCGGGTAAGGTGTCGATCTACCTGGTGCTGCCCGTCGACCGCCTCGACACTTTCGGGCGGTGGCTGCGCCTGCTGATTCAGCAGGCGATCACGGTCAACGCCCGCGATATCGAGAACAAGCCCGCGATCAGCACCCTGTTCATGCTCGATGAGTTGCCGTCGCTGGGCAAGCTGAAGATGGTCCAGCAGGCCTATAGCCTGATGGCCGGATACGGCATGCGGCTGTGGGGCATCGTGCAGGATTGCAGCCAGCTGAAGGACATCTACGGCGACGGCTGGGAGACCTTCATCGCCAACAGCGGCGTGCTGCAATATTTTGGGTCGCGGGACACGCGCACGGCGGAGTATTTTTCCAAGCTCTGCGGCGTGACCACCGTCTACAATCTGTCGCGGTCGTTCTCCCGGTCCACGGGCGGCGGCACCAGCGGCGGTTCGTGGACCGAGTCTACCACCACCGCGAACTCGCAGCGCAGCCTGGCCTATCCGGATGAGCTGATGACCATGCCGCGCGGGCAGCAGT
>CAXTJY010000296.1:4484-5664 GCA_964244395.1 uncultured Rhodovarius sp. | reverse complement strand
GCAAAAAGATGTCGCCGGCACGAGGCACCGGTACTCAGGCTTCATCCAGGGCCGCCAGTAAGACGAGCCGACGTTGCGGATGTTGGTGACCGGCCGGTTGCCTGGCACGCCGGGCGGGCTGGGGAAGCCCCAACGCAGCATGGCCAGCTCGCGACCGTCCGCGCGGTGGCGGATTACGGGCGCCATCTGGTCCGGGAAGATGCCCGGCAGGGGCGGCAGATCGCAGGTGCGGTCCGTCATGGCCCGGAACGCCTCGCGGATCGCCTGCTGGCCCTGGGTGACGGAGTAGAGGTTGCACACGGTCGGTCTCCGAGGGCCGCCTGCGATGAACGCTGGATCGACCCGCCACTATCTGACCGTCAGATATCTCGCGTGTCACGGGCGGCATGTCAGCCGCCCCGTTGGGCGTCAGCCCTCGTGAGGATCGTATTCGTGCAGGACCGAGGCCGGGTCGCCGTCGAACTCGGAGGTGGGCATCGCGCCATAGCCGCTTTCGGACCGGAACAGGGTGACATCGGCCATCAACGAGGCGACGAGGCTCCAGGCGAATTCCTGTTCGATGGAGAGAAGCAATGCCCAACCCCGCTCTACTGCCTCGCCGCCCGCAGGGGCAGGTGACACAATCTTCCTGACAGGATCTGCTTCGGCCATGAAAATCGCCACGTTCAACGTCAACGACATCAACCGCAGGCTGGACAACCTGCTGTCCTGGCTCGCCTCCACCCGGCCCGATGTCGTTTGCCTTCAGGAGATCAAAGCCGATCAGCACGCCTTCCCTGTGGAGGCTCTCCTAGACGCCGCCTACCACGCGGTTTGGCAAGGCCAGCGGACCTGGAACGGGGTCGCCATCATCGCGCGCGGCACCGAACCGGTGCTGACCCGGCGAATCCTGCCCGGTGGCGCTCCGGACAAGCAGGCCCGCTACATCGAAGCCGCGGTGCAGGGCGTGCTGATCGGGTGCCTCTACCTTCCCAACGGCAATCCTCAGCCGGGCCCTAAATTCGACTACAAGCTGGCATGGTTCGAGCGGCTGATCACCCATGCCGCTGAACTGCTCGCCACCGATCTGCCCGTCGTGTTGGCTGGCGACTACAACGTGGTTCCGACCGCCGCCGACATGTATGCGTCCCGGTCATGGGGCAAGAACGCGCTGGTGCAGCCCGCGAGCCGCGCTGCCTTC
>CAXTJY010000296.1:0-4474 GCA_964244395.1 uncultured Rhodovarius sp. | reverse complement strand
GGCTCACCGATCAGGGCTGGACCGATGCGCTTCGCCACCTGCATTCAACCGAGCCGATGTTTACGTTCTGGGGCTATTTGCGTGATCAGTGGAACCGCGATGCCGGACTTCGGATCGACCACATTCTCCTCAGCCCAGCGTTAAAGGGCAGCCTGCTCCGGGCGGGTGTCGACCGGGAGGTGCGGGGTAAGCCGAACGCAAGCGATCATGCGCCGGTCTGGGTGATTCTTGACCCATCCACAAGCCATAGAAGACGACGTTCCGGCAAAGCGAAACGGAAATAGGAGGCAGCATGCCCGAGCAGGTACGGCTCACCCTCGCCGGCGGCCGCACGGTTTCAGCGCTGCTGGACCATGCCGAACATCCCTTCGCCCGCCTCGTCCTCGCCCATGGTGCCGGAGCGGGCATGCAGCACGCCTTTATGGCCGACGTCGCAACAGGGCTGGCCGAACGCGGTGTCACCACGTTGCGCTACCAATTCCCCTACATGGAAGTCGGCAGCAAGCGCCCCGACCACCCCGAAATCGCTCACGCGGCTGTGCGGGCCGCAGTTCTCGCAGCCGGCTCCATGCAGCCCATCCTGCCCCTCTTCGCTGGTGGCAAGTCCTTCGGTGCCCGCATGACGTCCCAGGCCCAGGCCATCGAACCACTGCTGGCCGTCGAAGCCCTGATCTTCCTTGGGTTCCCACTCCACCCGGCCAATAAACCGTCAATCGCACGCGCCACCCATTTGACTCAGATCGGCATCCCTATGCTGTTCGTCCAAGGCACCCGGGACGCACTGGCGGAGATGACGTTGCTGGAGCCTTTGGTCGCTCATCTCAGCCCCCAAGCCAGACTCGAGACAGTGGCGGAGGGGGATCACGCGTTCCACTTACCATCCCGAACCGGACGTAGTGATGTCCAAGCACTCGCCGCGGTGCTCGACGAGGCCACTGCGTTCATGCTGGGCTGCACAAGCCTGTGATTAGCACCGAAGGAGGACCTGTCCGAATATCGGGCAAGCCTTGGTAATCGTTGACTGAACTTCGCTACCGGTGGGGTCTCCCTCGGCGCCGATCGAAACCCACCCACAGAACGCGCGCGGACGGGGCGGCGTCATGGCAGCGCCAGTTCACGACCATGATCGAAGGCGGCGTCCTGCGCGGGGTCACTGGAACGCCGGGGCAACCGTCCTCGCTGCTGGTCGATGGCATCATCCAACCGGATGGGGCGCGCTGCTGACGGCGAACGGGATGACCGGCAATCCGGTCTATAGCCTGGGCCGGGTCAGCGCCGGCACGCCCTATTCCTTTTAGACCCAGGCTCGGTTCGCCGACCAGCGCCGCACAGGCAGACGGCTCGACGACCGCCGCCCATGCATCATGACCTTCGCTAAGCAATGAAGCCGGACGGCGAAAAGCATCATGTCCAGCAGCATCATGGCGATGCCGCCGGCAGCGCCCGCCTGCGTGGTATGCTGGCGCAGAACTGCCAACACTTTTCTCGATCCACCCATCCCGGTTCTTCTCCCCAAAATCGGCGGAACCTGCTGCGGCAACAGCGAGGCGGACGCCTTCTAAGGGTCCAACATCTCGGACGCGGCTCCCGGATCGCCACGTCCTACACCAAGCTCGATCAGGGCCCGGCGATCCCCGTTCACCTCAAGATGATGGCGGTAAAATGCCGACCTGTCCGGCACCATCATCACACGCTCGATCAGGCCCCCCGGCACCTTGGCCGCCTCCAGGCGGGTCTCCGGAGCCGAAGCGATGCCATCAGGTTCGCGACCTTTCTCCTGATGCAAAGACGCCGTCGCCAGATGCAGCACCAGGACCGGCTCATCGGCCACCGGTCTGGAGCAGGCCTGCTCCGCAAACGCTGACGCTCCTTCGTCAAGGCGTTCCTGAAGTGAACGGCTTCCGGTCCGTGCGGTGGTGACCGCGGGCGATGGCACCCAAGCTGCCCCGGTCGGCGAAGGCGAGCCTGCTCTGCGCCATCCGCGAAGCGGCCGAGCCGTGACGCAAGATCAGGCGAGCGGGACCGGGATGGGCCGAATGCGGCGTCACTGCCCCCCGGCGCATTCGTTCGCGCACCCCGAGCCAGTCTTTGGACAGATTGCGAAACGCGTTGGACGAACTGCGCTAGGAAGTTCGGCACCGGCCACCTGCCTTCTATCGGCTCAGGACGCATGCTGATTGTGTCTCAGGTCGAAGCATCGAACGACGTCCCAAGTTCGAAGGTGGATCGGAGTGCCTGGTATGATCGCTCACTCGTTCCGGCGTAGCAGCAGGGTGGATAGTAGCGCCAAGTGGCCCACTCTTCAGCCATCGTGGTCGACACCACGTGTCGAACTCTCCCGCCCCGTCTCTTTCGCTGCACTTTGCCTCGCCGGCGCCTGCTTCGGCAACCAGGCGCTGGCCGGCTGCATCCAGGGCAACAACATCCAACCCGAGCCGCCGCTGAGCTACAACTTCCAGAACCAAACCTTCAATTCGTCGCGCCCCTACGTCTTCAATCCGCAGGCCAGCAACGGTTGCGACGCCCCGGCGCAGGGGTCGAATGGCTCAAACGGGGAAAATGGCGGCAACGGGCAGCTCGGCACCCAGATCACCAGCACCAACACCGCCGTGCGCATCTTCGGGGGATCGCCGACCGTGCCGAACCAGACGGTCGCCGCGACGATATCGACCAGCGGCGGCGCCGGCGGGAACGGCGGCCAGGCCGGACCCAGCTTCTTTGTGGGCTCGACGTATGGCGGCACCGGCGGCATCGGCGGCGCCGGCGAGCCTGTGGCCGTGCAGTTCGATGCGACCCTGCTGCCGGACGCCAACAACAACCAGGCCAATATCGGCCTGCTCGTCCGGTCGCTCACCGGCAATAGCGGGGGTGGCGGCGCGTCGACGAGCATCTCGACCGTCGACACGTATGGCGGTGCCGGCGGCACAGGCCGCATGGGCGGCTCCGTGACCGTCACGGCAAGCGGCGCCTATACCGTGCGGACGGCCGGCATCCAGACCTACTCGACCGGAGGCGATGGCGGATATGGCGGCCAGGCCTTCTCAGGGGAGACCCTGGAGGACATCTATGGTGGCGGGGGCGGCAGCGGCGGCAAGGGTGGCACGGTGTCGCTTGCCTTCACCAGCGGCGCCGTCCAGGGCGGCCGGTACGGGCTGTATGCCTATTCGACCGGCGGCAACGGCGGCGATGGCGGGTCGACGGCGAAGCAGCTCGACACGACCGCGGGCAACGCCGGCGCCGGCGGCAGCGGCGGAACGGTCGCCATCACCCTGGGCGCCGGCACCGTCGCCGTGGTTCGCCCGGCAGGGGGCAACGGCCTGGCCGCCACCGTCTATTCCGCCTCCAACGGCGGCGACGGCGGCGCGGGCGGCCTGCCCGGCGGGGCGCTGGGCGCCGGCGGCGGCAGCGGCGGCGACGGCGGGCCGGGCGGTGTGGCCAGTGTCGCCATAACCGGCGCCGTCAAGCTCACAGGCAACAACCAGGCCGGCACGGCCGATGGCGTCGGCGTCCTGGTGCAGTCGAACGGCGGCGCGGGCGGGAAGGGCGGCAACGAGAGTTCGGCCGTCGGCGAGGGCGGCGGCGGCGGGCGCGCCGGCGCCGGCGGCACGGCGGCGCTGACCGTGGGCAACGCCGGCAGCGGGGCCGGCACCATCGCCACGTCAGGCAACTTCGCGCACGGCGCCCTGGTGCAGAGCGTCGGCGGCGGGGGCGGCGCGGGGGGCCAGGCGAGTTTCGGCGGCGGCGGCGGCAATGGCGGCATCGGCGGCGATGGCGGCAAGGCCACCGTCACCGTGCCGAACGGCAGCATCGTCACGTTGGGCAACAACAGCGTGGGCGTCGTGGCGCAGAGCATCGGCGGCGGCGGCGGCTCGGGCGGGGATGCGAGGGGTGTCGAGGTCGTCGCGGCCTTCGTCATCGGCGGCAATGGCGGGCAGGGCGGCGCCGGCGGCAACGTCCAGGTGAACCTCGGCAACGCCGTCATCGGCTCCAGCAGCCTGACCAACAGCGGCACGCTGCCCATGCCCCTCGGCGGCGGCGGCGTGCTGGCGCAAAGCATCGGCGGCGCCGGCGGCAACGCCGGCAGCGCGTCCGCCACGGGTGGCGGCCTGATCTCCATCGTGATCGGCGGCAATGGCGGAACCGGCGGCGACGGCGGAACGGTCGACGTCCGCAGCAGCGGCCTCGTTACCACCTTCGGCGACCACGCCGCGGGCATCCAGGCGCAATCGATCGGCGGTGGCGGCGGCAAGGGCGGCTCCGTTACGAACCTCTCGGTAAGCCCGTTGCCGACAGCATCCGTCTCGATCGGCGGCGGCGGCGGGTCCGGCGGCGCCGGCGGTGCGGTCTCGATCGTGAACTCGGGCCAGGTCGCCACCTACGGCGCCGACGCCATCGGCGTGCTGATGCAAAGCATCGGCGGCGGCGGCGGCACGGGCGGGTCGGCGGCGGCGAACGCGGTCTCGCTCTCGCCCAC
>CAXTJY010000295.1:3685-5666 GCA_964244395.1 uncultured Rhodovarius sp. | reverse complement strand
CGTCGATCTCGTCCACTTCACCATCCTGCGCCCGCCGGAGAAGGACGACCTGACGCCGCTGAACGAACTGGCGCTGATCGCCTTCCCGGTGCGCGAGCTGTTCCAGGTCAAGCTGCGCGAATTCGACCTGATCGTCTTCGACCGCTTCGCCAACCGCGGCATTTTGCCGCCGGCCTACATGCGCAACATCGCCGAGTTCGTGCGCAGCGGCGGCTCGCTGTTGGTCAGCGTTGGGCCGGAATTTTCCGGCCCCGCCAGCCTGGCGAACACGCCGCTCTCGGCGGTGCTGCCCGCCCGGCCCGTGGCGCCGCCCAACGCCATCCAGGAATCCGCCTTCCGCCCCCGCGTGTCCGAAGCCGGGCGACGCCACCCCGTGACCGACGGCCTGCAGCCAGGCCCGGAACCCGAATGGGGCCGCTGGTACCGCCACCTCCGCAGCGAGGCGCGCGGCGGCACCACCGTCATGGAGGGGCCCGAGGGCGCGCCCCTGGTGCAGCTCGACCGCGTCGGCCAGGGCCGAGTGGCGCTGATGCTGAGCGACCACATCTGGCTCTGGGCCCGCGGGCACGAAGGCGGCGGCCCGCACCAGGAACTGCTGCGCCGCATGGCCCACTGGCTGATGCGCGAGCCGGAGCTGGAAGAGGAGGACCTGACCGCCCGTATCGAGGGCGGCCGCATGCAGGTCGTCCGCCGCAGCCTCTCCGCCGACCCGCCGCCGGAGGTGATGGTGACGGCGCCGGACGGTTCGACGTTGCGGATGCCCTTGAGTGCCGCCGGCGGTGGGCGTTCGGCGGCCGAGGTGCCGGCGGTGGCGCCAGGCATGTGGCAGGTAGGCGATGGCCGGCGCCAGGCCTACGCCGCCGCCGTGCCGGCCAACCCGCCCGAGCTGGCCGACCTGCGCGCCTCGCCCGAGCGGCTGGCGGCGCTCGCCACCTCGGTGCGGTGGCTGGGCGACGGGAGCGCGGTGCCGGAACTGCGCCGCGTCGCCGCGGGCCGCGACCTGGCGGGCAACGGCGGGGCGAGTTGGATCGGCCTGCCGCGCCGCGCCGACCACACCGTCACCGGCATTTCCGCCCTGCCGCTGCTGCCGCCCTGGTTGGCGCTGCCCCTGCTGCTGGGCCTGGCATTGCTGGCGTGGCGGCGCGAGGCGCGGTAGAAACGGCCCATGCGCATTCTTCCCGCCTTGCTGGCCTGCACCTTCCTTCTGCCCGCCGCCGCGATGGCCCAGGGCCGGTTGGGCGGCGGCCCGCTGCAACCGACGCCGCGGGCGACGCCGGAACGGGACCGGCCGCAGGGCCTGCCTGGCCTGCAATCGCGCCCCAGTTCTGTCATCCCGCCCACGACCTCGCCGGCCGGGATGAACCCGAACGACGCGCTGTTTGACGCGATTTCGCGCGGCGACGTGCCGGCGGCGCGCGATGCCGTCTCGCGCGGGGCCGACACCAATGCGCGCAACGCGCTCGGGCTGACGGCGGCGGATTCGGCGGTGGATCAAGGCCGGCCCGACATGATCTTCTATCTGCTGTCGCTACGCGGCTCAGCCGGCTCGGCGCCGCCGCCGCCGGAGGCGAACGCGCCGCCGCAAACGCGCGGCCGGGCGGGGCGGGAGCCGCGCGAGCGGCCGGAGCCCCGCACCGCCGCCACGCCCCCGGCAGCACCCGCCGCCCCTCGAAGCGCCCGCCTGTTCGCGGGCGATGGCGGCGCGGCGCAGCCGGAGATCGGATTTCTGGGCTTCGATGCCGGACGGCCAGCCGGCGCTACCCCGGCGGCCGGACGGGCAGAGCCGGCGGCTCGTGAGCCGCGGCGCCGCACGTCCCGCAGCTAGCGGCGGCGCTCGGAATTTTCTTCCCGGTTTGCTGACCAATCTAAAATAACTTGTATTGGGAAAAAACTTCCCACATTCTGCCTATGATGCGCACGGTTGAAGACATCATCAGGCTGTTGGGCGGTCCCGTGGCCACCGCCGACAGACTTCGCGTCG
>CAXTJY010000295.1:0-3675 GCA_964244395.1 uncultured Rhodovarius sp. | reverse complement strand
CGAAAATGGCGCCAGAACGGCTCCGTTCCATCCAAGCACTGGTCCAGCATCCTCTCGCTGACCGGCCTTGCCCTGGCCGACCTGCCCGGCGTTGCCACCGCGCCCAAGGAGACCCCCATGTCCCAAGCCCCCGATTCCGCCCCACCCGATGGCGCCACCGCCGCGTTGGTCCTGGCTGACGGCACGGTGTTCTGGGGCCGCGGCTTCGGCGCGCATGGCACCACGGTGGCCGAGATCTGCTTCAACACCGGCATGACGGGTTACCAGGAAACCCTGACCGACCCGTCCTATGCCGGGCAGATCATCAACTTCACCTTCCCACACGTCGGCAATGTCGGCGCCAACGCCGAGGATGAGGAGGCGGCGAACCCGGCCGCCCGCGGCCTGGTGGTGAAGCAGGACATCACGGAGCCGGCCAACTACCGCAGCACCGCAACCCTGCAGGCCTGGCTGCGGCGCCACAACCTGCCTGGCATCGCCGGCGTGGATACCAGGGCGCTGACCATGCGCATCCGAGATGGGGGGGCGCCCAACGGCGTGCTGCACTTCCCGGCCGACGGCGCGTTCGACATCGCGGGGCTGACCGCTCAGGCCGCGAACTGGCCGGGGCTGGAGGGGATGGACCTGGCGAAGGAGGTCACGACCCGGCAGAGCTACCACTGGGATGGCGGCGTCTGGGCCTGGGGTGCCGGCTTTCCGGCCCCGCCGCCGGCCCGGCACAAGGTCGTCGCCGTGGATTACGGCGCGAAGCGCAACATCCTGCGCAGCCTGGCCCAGGCCGGCTGCGACGTGACGGTGCTGCCGGCCACCGCGACCGGCGAGGAGATCCTGGCGCACAAGCCGGACGGCGTTTTTCTCAGCAACGGCCCCGGCGACCCTGCGGCGACGGGCGAATACGCGGTGCCGGCCATCCAGGCGGTAATGGGGGCGGGGGTGCCGATCTTCGGCATCTGCCTCGGCCACCAGTTGCTGGCGCTGGCGCTGGGGGCGAAGACCTACAAGCTGGAGCGCGGGCACCGCGGGGCGAATCAGCCGGTGCAGGATCTGGCCACGGGGAAGGTGGAGATCACGGCGCAGAACCATGGCTTCGCGGTGGATGATGCATCGCTGCCGGACGGGGTGCGGGTGACGCATCGCAGCCTGTTCGACGGCTCGAACGAGGGAATTGCCTGCGACGCCAAGCGGGCCTTCTCGGTGCAGTACCACCCGGAGGCGTCGCCGGGGCCTTCGGACAGCTTCCACCTGTTCGGCCGCTTCACGGCGATGATGGAGAAGGCCGATGTTTGACCTGACGGGGCGGGTGGCGCTGGTTACCGGCGGCAATGGCGGCATTGGGCTGGGCATGGCGCAGGGGCTGGCGGCGTGCGGCGCGCGGGTGGCCTTCACCGGGCGGCGCGCCGAGAAGAACGCCGCCGCGCTGGCCGCGCTGCCCGAAGGCAGCATCGGCATCGCCGCCGACCTGACCCAGCAGGGCGCGCCGGAGGCGGTGCTGGCCGAGGTGCTGGCGAAGGCGGGCCGGTTGGACATTCTGATCAACAATGCCGGCACGAATGTGCGGAAGCGGCCGGAGATCGTCACCGATGATGAATGGCACCAGGTGCTGAACCTGAACCTGACGGCGGTGATGCAGTTGACGCGCGCGGCCTATCCTTCGCTGAAGGCGAGCGGGCATGGCCGGGTGATCAACATCGGCAGCATCCTGAGCATCTTCGCCACCGCCTTCGGCCCGGCCTATGGCGCCAGCAAGGGCGCCATCGTGCAATACACCAAGAGCCTGGCGATGGCCTGGGCGGCGGACGGGATCACGGCGAATGCGGTGCTCCCGGGCTGGGTGGAAACCGAGCTGACGGATGGGGCTCGGGCGGATGTGCCGGGGCTGTATGAGAAGCAGTTGGCGCGCACGCCGGTGGGGCGCTGGGGGCGGCCGGGCGACCTTTCTGGGATCGCGGCGTTTCTGGCGAGCGATGAGGCGGCGTTCGTGACGGGGACGGCCATTCCGGTGGATGGCGGGTTCGCGGCGGGGGCTTGAGGCGTGGAACACTTTGCCAGCATGAATGCTCTTTATCGAGATGTCCTCGAAATCGTGATTCGAATTATTGCGACTTCCAATGCAGAATCTTTTTCAGAAAAATTAATAAATCAGGAACATTTTCCAAATACGCGTCCTGCCGTTGTACGAGCTTATTTGAATCAACTAGAAGAGATGGGATATCTTAAGCGTACTGATCCTGTCACCAGTATGATGGGGGTTGTGAGCACTGACACTGCATGGGAGCTTGGTGTTCAATCCGTGGGATACTATGAATTTATCGTCGGCCGTGAGACGGCTGTATTTGATGACGGCGCGTTTCTTTACTCGTTAGATGATGATGCTACTGATTTCGGTTTAGTTAGTAATCTACGGTCAAACTTAGATAACTTGGTTGAGACAATCCGGTCTGCAAACGATCTAACTGCTGATTATTCGCAAAGAATGGCTGTCTTGAGTGAAGCGAAAGCGGCTCAGTTATTGGTAAAAGAAAGTTTTCTTAGGCATAGCGGTTTGAAGATGGTTTTGTCGGTAGTTGAATCGGTTCGTCAATTTGCAACCGAATTTAAAAGTGATATAATAAAGAAAGCTGCGAGTGCGGCGGCCGAGGCAGTTCTGAGACTGTTGGGTATACGCAGTTAATGATCCCCATCGAGACATTGATAGTCTTCGCCGCCCTCTCTTTGGGCCTGGCCGCCACCCCCGGCCCCAACATGCTCTACATCGTCACCCGATCCCTCGCCCAGGGCACCTCCGCCGGCCTCATCTCCCTCATCGGCTGCCAGTTCGGCTCCCTCTTCATCATGGTCCTCGCCACCCTGGGCATCACCGCCGCGCTCTTCGCCATCCCCTACGCCTATGACGCACTGCGTCTCGGCGGTGCCGCCTATCTCGCATTTCTCGCCTGGCAGTGCCTCCGCCCCGGCGCGCAACCCATCTTCGCCCCCCGCGCCCTGCCGCCCGAGCCCCCTGCAAAGCTCTTCACCGTCGGCTTCCTCACCGCCGCCCTGAACCCCAAGGTCGCCCTGTTCTACGTCGCCGTCCTGCCGCCCTTCATCGACCCCGCCCGCGACGTCCTGCTGCAGGGCATCCTCCTCGGCAGCACCCAAATCCTCGTCTGCCTGGCCTTCGATGCGCTGCTCGTCTGGGGCGCCGGCGGCGTCTCCCGCTTCCTCGCCACCCGCCCGCTCTGGCTCGCCGCGCAGCGCTGGGTGCTCGGCGCCGTGCTCGGCCTGCTCGCCCTCAAGCTCGCCACCACCCCCCGCGCATGATCCTCCTGGCCTTCCTGATCGGCGGCACATTCGCCGCCATCATCGTCACGGTCGCGCTCCGCCGCCTCCTCGGCGACATGCTGCCCGCTCTCTCCGCCTCGGCTGTCATCATGGGCGTGGCGCTGCGCCTGGCCGGGCCGTTCGCCGACAGCTGGTCGCTCCCCGTCGTCGTGCTCGGCAGCCACCTCGTCGCCTGGCTCGCCATCACCCAGGCCGACCGCCGGCGGGCGCTATGATCGAGGTCGCCTTCGCCCTCTTCGCCCTGGCCTATTCCGCCACGGTGCTGTTCGCCCTGGCCGGTGCCCTGCGCCGCCGCCTGCCGCCGCGCCGCGCCGCCTGGACGGCGCTGGGCATCTCCACCGTGGTCCATGCCGG
>CAXTJY010000294.1:4032-5669 GCA_964244395.1 uncultured Rhodovarius sp. | reverse complement strand
GGGGGGCCGCCGGCCCTGGTCGCCGCCATGGCCGCCAACAACGAGACCGGGGTGCTGCACCCGATCGCGCGGATCGCCGCGCTGTGCTCGGCGCATGGCGCGCATCTGCATGTCGATGCGGTGCAGGCTGCTGGCCGGGTGGCGATGCCGGAAGGGTGGGACAGCCTGGCGCTGTCCGGCCACAAGCTGGGCGGGCCGATGGGGGCAGGGGCGTTGCTGCTGGGCCCCGGCCTGCAGCCCACGGCGCTGGTGGCCGGCGGCGGGCAGGAGCGGGGCAGGCGCGGCGGCACCGAGCCGCTGCCCGCCATACTGGGTATGGCGGCTGCCGCCGCGGCGACCCGGCCTGACCTTGCCCCGATCCGCGAAGCCATCGAGGCCGGGCTGCCGGCAGGTGTCCTGATCGCCGGCGCCGGCGCCCCGCGCCTGCCCAACACCATCCAGTTGGTGCTGCCGGGGGTGGCGGCGGAGCGCCAGGTAATGTGGCTGGACCAGGCCGGCATCAGCGTCTCGGCCGGCGCCGCCTGCTCCTCCGGCAAGGTCGCCCGCAGCCATGTGCTGGAAGCGATGGGGCTGGGTGGGGATGCGGGCTGCGGCATCCGGGTTTCGCTGCCCTGGAATGCGCAGGCCGATACGGCGGATAGCTTCCTGGCCGCCTACCTGAGAATGAATGCCAAGCTTATCAACGGGTTGGCGCCGATATCGCGCTAAGCCGACGTATTCGGACAAATTCGCCATCCGCCGCTGCGAGGCCAACATGCCCCGGGTGGCATTCGACCATAGCAGCAAGCGAAGGCTGGGATCCCAAACCGCCGCTTTGAACAAATGGCCATTTGCGCGCCCGGGCCTGCCGAGATCGAGACGCCCCGGCCGCCCAAGGACGAGAGGCGGCGACGGTGCCCACTCCAAACCGGCGCTTTCGGACAAATTGCCGACCAGGCACTCGAGTGGCTTGATCCAGAAGGGACGCGCACGGCTCGGTCGCTGCTTGGATGCCCGTAGCCGTTGACCGCGCAGGCCCGAAGCAAAGGCCGCCGGACAAATGACTGCCCGAACCATTTGACGAAGATAAGGTGAAGAGCGAGGCGCCGACCGCGACATGGCAGGCACCTCCTGACCGGGGCAGGAAATCTACCCTTGACGGCGGAGAATTGCAAGGAATATAAGCTTAGTTCGTCAGGGTGAGTTCTCTCAACCTCACCCCACCACCAGGTCCCGCTCCGCCAGCCAGGCCCCTGCCTCCAGCCGCTCGGCGGGCACCGGCCGCAGCAGCACCGCCTCCTGCCCCGCCGTGCCCAGCCGGTTGAACAGGAAATCGCGCGCATTGCTTGGCGCCCCGTCCAGGTAAAGCTGCGTCACCAGCTCCGCCCGGCCCGGTGCGCGGACCAGTACATGGATGTGCGGCGTGCGCCCCGGATAGGGCACCGGACGAATGGTGCGGAAGGCGAAGGCCCCATCCGCCCCGGTCACCAGCCGGCCGCGCCCCTGGAAGCCCAGGTCGCGCTTGGCCTCGTGGTCGCGCGGATGGCGATAGATGCCCTGTCCATCGCATTGCCAGATCTCGACCTGCGCGCCGGCCAGCAGCGCGCCGACCAGCCCGCGCAGAGTACCGCGCAGATGCGTCACCACCCCCTGCGCCT
>CAXTJY010000294.1:2475-4022 GCA_964244395.1 uncultured Rhodovarius sp. | reverse complement strand
CCCGGTCACCCGCACCAGATCTGCATCGGCATCGCCGGACCAGTCGGTGGGGTAGAAGGGGCCGGTCATCTGCCGCGGCGTGGCGCCGGTTGTTTGCGCGGTGGCGCAGCCGGCGGGCAACAGGGCAATGCCGGCCAGATGGCGACGGCCGATGATTGACGGCGTGATCATGCCGCCAGCATGCCTCAGCAAGCTGCGCCGCTCAAACCACGAACTGAAACCCAGTTCCGTTAGTTTCGGTTGAGTTTTTAAGCTGAAACTATGATAACGGCGCGTGCCTCAACTTTCCTCTCCTCTGTCGCGCCTTCACGCACCTCTCGACATGGCGCTGGCCAGTCGCGGAGCCGTGCGCGTCCTGCGCGTCCTTCTCTGGCATGGTGGACAGCTCTCGCTGTCACGCATTGCCCGGGAAAGTCACCTCTCCCCGCCTGGAGTTCTCAAGGTGCTGGAAGGACTTTCGGCCGCTGGTCTTGTCGAAATTGCGGGAAGCGGTCGTACGCATCTTTATCGTGCGAATCCCGCCAGCCCCATGACCGCCATGCTCGCCGCTTTGTTCGAGGCGGAGACGGAATTTCGCCCTCTGGTGATGCATGCCATCGGTCAGGCTTTGGCCGATCTGCCAATTCACGCCGCTGGTCTCTACGGCAGCGTCGCGCGGGGTGACGACGGGCCGGGGAGCGATCTCGACATTCTTGCAGTCACTTCCACCACCGCCAGTGCGCATGAGGAGGTCGCCGCGGCGCTGCGTGAGAGACTTCTGGCACAGCCCGTCCTCAGGCCGCTCCGGCCATCGCTCGTGGCGCTTCCCTTGGAGGAAGCCAGGGCTTGCGCCGCGCGCGACGACCCGTTCTGGACATCGGCTCTGGCAGAGGCGGTCCCGATCCCCGGTGTCAGGTCCCTTTTCGATCTCGACGATGCGTTGGGCCGGCAGTGACGCGAGGCACGAAGAATGCGCGCAGTGGGTGGACCGGCTCCAGGCTGCGGGTCGGCTGAACAAGGCCAAGGCGTTCCACGCGGTGGCCCGCGCGGCTTTGTCGCTGCTGGAGGAAGCTAGGCTGGATCGCGCGCCCGCGCTGAGCAACGCCGCGCTCGCTGCCATCGCCTACTCCGATGCCGTCATCATCACTGCGGACGGCAAGCTGAACCAGAAGGACCACATGACCGTCCTCGACCTTTTGCTGGAATGCCTCGGCCGGGAGATGCCGAAGGACAGGCTCGGCGATCTGCGCGCCATCCTCTCGCTGAAGGACGAAGTCCAGTACGGGGCAAGGCTGTCCGCGACCGATCAGGCGGAGCAGGTTCTGCAACGCCTCGACCGCTTCGCGGAATGGGCACGGGACTGGCTGGCGACCCGCGGCATCCGCTGAGCGCCCCGTTGCGCCCGCCGCCCGGCCGCGCCACATCCGCCAGCGATGTCGAACCGCCCCATCTACCTCGACCACCACGCCACCACGCCGCTCGATCCGCGCGTGCTGGCCGCCATGCGGCCATGGTGGGAGGACAACTTCGCCAACCCGCACAGCGCCGAACACGCCATGGGCCGCGCC
>CAXTJY010000294.1:0-2465 GCA_964244395.1 uncultured Rhodovarius sp. | reverse complement strand
CGCCGAGGCCGCCGTCGAGGAGGCCCGCGCCCATGTCGCCGCCCTGATCGGTGCCGACTCGCGCGAGATCATCTTCACCTCCGGCGCCACTGAGGCGAACAACCTGGCGATCAAGGGCGCCGCGCGTTTTGCCGGCAGTGCCGGCCGGCGCCGCGTCATCACCCTGGCCACCGAACATAAATGCGTCCTTGAAAGCGTGCGTGACCTGGCCGTCGAGGGCTTCGAGCCGGTGGTGCTGCCGGTCGGCCCCGACGGGCTGCTCGACCTGGACGTGCTGCGCGAAGCCCTGGCCACCCCCACGCTGCTGGTCAGCGTGATGGCGGTGAACAACGAGATCGGCGTGGTGCAGGACCTCGCCGCCATCGGCGCCCTCACCGGCGCCGCCGGCGCCGCTCTCCACACCGACGCGGCGCAGGGCGCTGGCCGCATTCCGCTCGATGTCAACGCCATCCAGGCCGATGTCATGTCGCTGACTGCGCACAAGATCTACGGCCCCAAGGGCGTCGGCGCGCTGTATGTCCGCCGTCGCCCCCGCATGCGCCTGGCGCCGCTGTTTTCCGGCGGCGGGCAGGAGCGCGGCCTGCGCTCAGGCACGCTGCCCGCCCCGCTGCTGGTTGGCTTCGGCGAGGCGGCGCGGATCGCCGCGGCGGAGATGGCGCTGGACCAGGGGCGCATCGGCGGCCAGCGACAACGCTTCCTGGATGCACTTGAAATCCCCGGCGTCACCGTCAACGGCCATCCGGACCAACGCGTCACGGGCAACCTCAACATCAGCTTCCCGGGCGAAGTGGACGCCCAGGCGCTGATGTCGGCCGCGCCCAACCTGTGCGTCTCCACCGGATCCGCCTGCTCCTCGGCGGCGATCGAGCCTTCCTACGTGCTCGCTGCGCTCGGAATCCCCGCGGCACGGGCCCGCGCCACCTTGCGCCTGGGCTTCGGCCGTTTTACCTCGCCCGCCGAGGCCGATCAGGCCGCCGCGTGGCTCACCGCCGCCTGGCGCCAGGTTGTGGCCCGCGCTCAAGCCGCCGAGTAGGACTGCCCGATGCCCAAGATGGTGTTTGTCGAACGCGATGGAACGGCCAAGGAAGTGGACGCGCCGCTGGGCCTGTCCGTGCTGGAGATCGCGCATCGTCACGGCGTGGACATCGAGGGCGCGTGCGAGGGCAGCCTGGCGTGCTCGACCTGCCATGTGGTGGTGGACCAGGGCTGGTTCGCGAAGCTGACCAAGCCGACCGAGGACGAGGAGGACATGCTGGACCTCGCCTTCGACCTGCAGGAGACCAGCCGCCTGGGCTGCCAGATCGTGATGACAACGGAGCTGGACGGGCTGGTGGTGAAGCTGCCCAGCGCCACGCGCAACGCGGGTGGATAGCTGGGAGAGCTACGGCCGCGAAGGCGGCCTGTACCGCAGGCTGCGGGACGCCTGCGCGGCGGATTGGCAGGCCTACACCTGGCACCCCTTCGTCCAGCGCCTGTCCGATGGCTCGCTGCCGCTGGCCGGCTTCCAGCACTATCTGGTGCAGGACTACCTGTTCCTGATCCACTTCGCCCGCGCCAAGGCGCTGGCGGTGGTGAAGGGCGAGAGCCTGGACGCCATGCGATCCAAGGCCAGCGCGGTGCTGGCCATCCTCGACGAGACCAAGCTGCACCTCGCCTACTGCGCCGAATGGGGTCTGGACGAAGCCGCGGTGACGGCCACGCCGGAGACGATGGAGACCGTCAGCTACACCCGCTGGGTGATGGACCGCGGCATGCACGGCGACATCCTGGACCTTGAGGTCGCTCTTGCCCCCTGCACCGTAGGCTATGGCGAGGTCGCCCTGCGCGTGATGGCCGACCCGGCCCGCGCGCCGACCTATCAGAACTGGACCGATGCCTACGCCGCCGACGGCTACCAGGCGCTGGCCCGCGCCGCCGCCGCGCGGCTGGATGCGCTGGGCGACAGCCATGGCGGCGAGGCCCGCTTCGCCACGCTGTCGCGAGACTTCCGCATGGCCGCGCAACTCGAAGCCCGCTTCTGGCAGCAGGGCTTGGACGTCCTCTGATGCGCGTCCTGGTCGCCATGTCCGGCGGCGTGGACAGCAGCGTGGTGGCCGCGCTGCTGGTGGAGCAGGGCCACGAGGTCATCGGCGCCACCCTGCAGCTCTACGATCACGGCGCCGCCACCCAGAAGAAGGGCGCCTGCTGCGCCGGGCAGGACATCCATGACGCCCGCCGCGTCGCCGACCACCTGCGCATCCCGCATTACGTGCTGGACCGCGAGCAGCGCTTTCGCGAGGCGGTCATCCAGGATTTCGCCGACAGCTATGCCCGCGGCGAGACGCCCATCCCCTGCATCCGCTGCAACCAGACCGTGAAGTTCCAGGACCTCATCGCCCTGGCCGACGACATGGATTGCGAGGCCCTGGCCACCGGCCACTACGCCCGCACCGACGGCACCGCCCTGCGCATGGCCGCCGACCCGG
>CAXTJY010000293.1:0-5672 GCA_964244395.1 uncultured Rhodovarius sp. | reverse complement strand
GGTGGCTAGACCGAAGGTGCTGACGGGTGCCGGTGCCACCATCGACACGACGCGGCCGGAGGGTCGGTTGATCTTCGCGGTGTTCGCCGGCCTGGCGGAGTTCGAGCGCGAGCTGATCCGCGAGAGAACCAAGGCGGGGATGGCGGCGGCGAAGCGCCGGGGGCGACATGTCGGCCGGCCGCGCAAGCTGACGCCTGACCGGCTGGCCCATGCGCGGGCGCTGATCGAGGACGGAAGGGAGCGGGCGGATGTGGCGGCATTGCTCGGGGTCGGGGTGGCCACCCTGCGGCGGGCGCTGATGGCTGCGCCTTGATCAGGCTTCCCGCCGTGTCGGCCGTAGTGTATCTCCCAATCCGGCTATTGCGCTTCGTTGGGATTGGCGGTCGTGAAGATTGACCATGATTATTTAAAGGCGGTTTTGGAAGCCTTTGAGGCTGCTCCTGCGCCCGTTACCGACATTCTTGAGTTACAAGCTGCTGGTTTAAATTATCACGACGAACAATTTATTTTTCACATGGGCATTCTGACCGATCAAGGTTTTGTTGAAAGGGATGATAAACGTCCCGGCTTCGGTCTTACTAGAGGTGGGGACGGCCATATAGCATGGTCGGCATCGCCGCTTCGGCTAACAGCATCAGGACACCAATTTATCGAGGCCATTAGCAACAAAACGGTTTGGGCTTCTATCAAGCAAAATTTTAAAGACTCTAGCCTTGGAACTATATCGAGTGTCGCAAAAAAACTTTCCGAGGAATACATTAAAAAGAAAATCGACGATGTAATTAGGGGAGATTTCTGACTTGGATTGAATCGATATAGTTCACACTGAATATTATCGAATTTTGGGTCGGGATTATTTCATAGTCCAAGCTCGCTGTGGGAACCGAGGCACACAAGCTCAAGGTTGTGGTCGTCGGGCAGGCGGTAGATAAGCACCAAATCAGGTCTGATGTGGCAATCGCGGTGATCGCTCCATTCCCCTGTCAACGCATGATCGAAATTACGGCGGGACAGGGCAGCATCAGCGGCCAGCAGGTCAACCACCTCCATCAGGAGGGCATCAAGCTTTTTGCCAAAACGCCCTGATTTTTCCCGGCGATAATCGCGCTTGAAACGGTTCGTGTACTTAACCGTCCGCATTCAGGCTCGCGAGAAGGGAGGCTGGGTTGCCTGCCGTGGTCAGCTCGCCCCGGCGGGCCGCCTTCATAGCAGCGACGGTTTCGGCATTGGGCACAAGCAGTTCAAAGGGCAACGCCTTTTCCGCCGCCACGCGCTTCAATAGCAGCCGAAAGGCGTCGGACAGGGAAAGGCCCATGGCGGCCAGCACAGCGGCGGCCTCGCTTTTAGTCGCCTCGTCAATTCGAGCTCGAACAACGGAATTCTCGGTCATGGCTGATGCCTCCTGTTGAGCTACAGTGTAGCCCAAACTAACCCGCCTGTCCAGTTTCATAGACGGCGGGCCGACAAAGCCCGGTTTCTACAATGGTCATTATCATTTAAGCCGTGAAATCGTCGCCTTACTGATGTCAATCATTCCGCGCCTACCAGCACGAAAAATCCGTGACGTTTTCCTCCTGTTCGCACAAGAGGCAGCGGATGACGATCACCGTCCCGATGCCGCCGGGGGTGAAGGTGTAGCTGAAATCCGCCCGGTCAGCGCTCTGCTGCGCGCCCGGCCTGCAAGGGTGCCGGTCGCGCCAGTCGTCGGCGGCCTGCTGCTCCTGATCCTGGAGGATGAAGAGTCGGGGCTCCCTCATGTCAACTCCGTCCGACGGGGGGGGTGGCTGCCGGAAGCTATCGCCTTGCCCCCAAATTCGGGGCGTGGGCGCGTTCCATCCCCTTCAGGGTGCCAGAACTACCTCCCAACAGGACAGGGCCTTCAGCGGGCAGATTTTTGGTTTCCATAGAGCATGATTTCAGACGATGGCGCAGCCTTGGACGATCAGAACGGGATATAATCGGGCTCGGCGCCGGGCTGCGGCGCGTCCCGCTCCATGGCCTGGATGCTGTCTTTGTAGAAGCGAAGGACACTGTTCATGTCCTGCTGCCACGTCATGCCCTGCGGCTGGTTCTGCTGGAACCAGGTCACAATTTCGGCGTCGAGCTGCATAGTGACGGTCGCCTGTACTGGCGGTGGCTCTGCTGGCGTCGCCGCGGCTGCAAATGAGGGGAGAGTATCAGGCGCATTATAATCCGGCATGTCACAATAATCGGTCGTTTACGGTTCATTTTAGAGTAGCGCAAATTTATTAAAGTAATGTTAGTGCGTTTATATCCAGCCCGCCGATTTTAAAATAGGGTCGATATGAAAGACGGGCCGGCGTTTTTGCCGGGCATAGTCCACAATATCGCCTGTCCCACCTAATCCTTCTGCCTTTTCTCCATCCCAGACTGCAAACAATATATCGCACTGGTCGGCGATGAATTTGCCAGCCTCAAAGAACGCCCTTTCGGATTCACCTTCCCATGCAAGCTGCATTACCTCACACTGCTTAAGCAGCGCTTGGTACTCAGTCAGGACTGATCCTTTAAAAAATCGTTCATACCCTTCAAGCGGGATAACGGCCGTCACGGGGATGTTGAGGCTAATCGCCGCTTTGGCGAATATCTGGTCGCTGCCGGCAGCTAGAGACGACAGCGCCCGTGTCACGTCGCCAGCCCGGCGCAGCTGGGTGCAGATTGTCCTTTTTACCCAGGGCCACTGGATGCCTTTCCGTTTCTGATGTCCCGTGATGCCGACTTTCACGCTATATCCGCCCGTCTTTTACGAGATGAAGGTAGAATTCGCCAAGATCGGTCAGCGCAACACGACCGGAGCGTTCAGCCGCCCAATATAGATCATCCCCGGACTCAGGCCTAAGCAGCCCTGCAATTTGAAATCTTTTGAATTTCTTGAAAATGATCACATGCTCGGGAGTAGCAACGGTTTTATTGGTTTCCTCATAGGTAGGATCAAGCTTGTACTGATAATCTGAGCGCGGGAAGAACGTTGGCAACTCACGAAGCAAGGCATCCGACACCTTGGGTTCGCATATACGCACCGGGTCAAGGTGTGCCGCGTGGGATTTGTAAAGCGGGCGCTGTTCCCACGCACCAAGTGCGGCTTCCGCGTAGGCATAGATCGAGGCGGCAGACACCCGTCCGCGCACGTCGGCCGCGCCGCCCCGCAGCGCTCCCAGGATAAGGTTGGTGAACACGCCATGCCCGCCGACCTCCATAGAGACCTGCGACGCGCGGGAAGCGGCCAGGATCGTCACGCCCTCGCGCAGCACGACCAGGCTTTCGAGGCTGCCGGCCTGGGAGCCTGGCAGGCTGCCGACGGACCCGCTGAAGCAGCAATCCAGGATGAGCAGGACGGTGCTTGCCTTCGATTCATTCGCCATGGTGAGGAGGTCGTTCATCGCTAAGCCGGGGTCGTCTGGCGTGCCCTCCTGCGTCACGAGATAACCGCCAACATCGGTCGGTGTGCCATGCCCTGAAAAATAAAACAGGACATCGCCCCGGAAGTCCTGGAACAGTTCGCGCCATTGCTGGCGCAGAAAACCACGCGTGATCGGATCGCGGCCGGGGCTTGTCAGCAAGCGGCAATCAAAATTAGGGCCACCGCCGTCATTGCGTGATAACACGTCATTCATAGCGGTTGCGTCAGGGACGCATCCCGTCAAGGAGCTAATCCGGTCGTATTGATTGATGCCGACGAGAAGTGCCCGCTTAGACATTTTCAGATTCTGTCCAGAAACGCTTTGATATTGGGCCATGTCCACGCAACTACGCGCACACCGTTAAACTCCGCCGGCAGAGTGGAAGGCCGGTTGTCAGTCGTGGTGTAAATTCCTAGAATTGGAATCCCTTCCTCCTTTGATGCCTTGACCTCCCACAGCTGCCCAGTGGCGTTTTTGGTGTTGGTGCTGACGAGTGCGATAGTGCCGTCACAGCCTTTAATGCGGGTTCGGCACTGGGTTCGCCACTTTTCGTCCCAAGGCTCTTTGACGGACATATCCACAAATTCGAAGGGGCTTTTCTCGTTCCTCGCTTGCCCAACAAGATACTCCCGCGCCCATCTATCCTCGATGGGGAAGCTAATGAAAATCCTGAACTTCGACGCCATGGCCTTGCTTTCCTCTTAACTAAAATCGCGTGTGGGTCTTATCCCTTCGGCGGATACGGGTCGTTGCCATAGGAGTCGCTGTCGCGGATGCGGCCGTCCGGCCGGTGGATCACGACCTCAACCTGGTCGCGCCGCCCCCATTCACGGGCCTGCTCGATGGCCTGGCGCTGCGTGTCATGCCGGGAGCCGACGCGCTCCGCGCCATCGCGCCGCGTAGCCCACCCGCTGTCATGGGGGACCACATGGATGTCCTTCTTTTTGCTCATGTCCTGTTCTCCTAATTCTGTCAGCGCGCCGGCGGGACGGAGGGGAACCGCTTACCCGAAAGCACCTCGGACACGCGGCCCTGGTTCAGCCCAAGCGCGGCGGCAATCTCGTGCTGGAAGTAGCTCGTCGTGGCGGCGAGCTTCTTGATCTGTGCGGCCAGCTCGGCGGTGAGCCGGGCGCGCGTGACCGGCGTGGACATAGGGGGTCTTCCGCTGCGTTGTTTGATCAGTCAGACGATACCGTGCATATAGGTCGTCCTGGACGGCCACGCAACCATCCGTCTGACGAATTCGTCTGATTGACCGTACGGAGTGCGGCAGCTAGCTTCGAATGGCCGCAAAACTAGAACAAAGAGAGAATTTCTTGCCCGTCACGCTCGCCCAACGCCTTAAGGCGCTTCGACTGAAGAGCGGACAGTCTCTTCAGGATGTCGCCGACGCCGTGAAGGCGTCGAAAGCCCATGTCTGGGAACTGGAGACCGGGAAGAGCAAAAACCCGTCGGTCGAACTCCTGACCAAGCTGGCGGAGCATTTCGAGGTCTCGGTCGCGCAGCTTATCGGTGAGGGCCCTGGCGCGTCGCAGGAAGACCCTGAGCTAGTCGCGCTGTTCCGGGACCTTAAGGGACTGACGCCGCGAGACCGGGCAGTCCTGCGCTCAACCATCCGCTCAATGAAAAAAATCAAGGACGACGACGGATGAATTTCAGTCGGATGGACTTGGCTGACTGTGCCTCGCCGGAATCGCTATTGGCGGAAATCGATAAGCTTCAGGGCGGCGCGTTCCCGATCGCGGTGCCGATCGAGGACTGGGCGGCGGCGCTCGACATCACAGCGATCGAGACCCTCGAAACCGAAGGCTTCGAGGGCGGGCTGATGATGTTCGCCGACCGCAGCGCCGGGACGATCCTGGTGAACAAGGCTGCCGGCTGGCGGCGGCGGCGCTTCACCATCGGCCATGAGCTTGGCCATTTCCTGCTGCCCTGGCACACGCCGCGCGACGGGCAGGCATTCCGGTGCTCGAAGAAGGATATGGCGGTTTTCCGCACCCAGCCAGGCGGCGACCGCTATGTTGAAATGGAAGCCCAGGCCAATCGCTTCGCGGCCGGCGTCCTGATGCCGGCCGCGCCCTTTCGCGCGGACCTGCGGGCGCGCCGGCATTTCGAGGTCTCGCACATTGTCGAGCTGGCCGACCGCTACGACGTGAGCAAGGAAGCCTGCGCCCGCCGGTGCGCCGAGCTGCACGACGACACCATCGCCGGTGTCGTGTCTAAGGATGGAATCTTTCAGCGGGCCTACCG
>CAXTJY010000292.1:542-5678 GCA_964244395.1 uncultured Rhodovarius sp. | reverse complement strand
GTCGGGGAATCCCCTTTGATTCACACGGATCAGTTTCCGCTCTAGCTTGCGAATGGCATGCGCCTCACTCCCCCTGAATGTTGCCGCGGCGGATGACCTCGCCCCATTTTTCCAGCTCCGAGGCCATGAAAGCGGCGAATTCCTGCCGGCGGTTGCCGCCGGGGATGGCGCCCTGCTCGTTCAGCAGCCGTGCCACCTCGGGGTCGCGCAGCGCGCCTGCGGCGGCCCGGTGCAGGGTGATCAGGATGGCCTCCGGCACCCGCGCGGGGGCGACGATGCCGTGCCAGTTCGAGGCATCGACGCTGGGCAAGCCGATCTCGGCCATGGTCGGCACGTCGGGGATCCAAGGCAGGCGGGCCGAGGCACCCACGGCCAGGGCGCGCAGCGTGCCGGCGCGGATATGCGGCAGCAGGATGGGAAGGTCGGCGAAGCCCAGTTGCGCCTCGTTCTGCAGCACCGCCATGGCCAGCGGCGCGCCGCCGCGATAGGCGACGTGGGTGATGTCGATGCCGGTGGCGGCGCGGAGCTGCTCGGCGGCCAAATGCGGCATGCTGCCGGGGCCGGAGCTGGCGAAGTTGAGCGCGCCCGGCCTGGCGCGGGCGGCGGCGACAAGGTCGGCCACCGAATGGATCGGCAGGGCGGCCGGTACCACCAGCGGCTCCGGCACCAGCACGCCCAGGGTAAGGGCGGCCAGGTCGCGCAGCGGGTCATAGGGCGTGCCGCGGCCCAGACGGGGCGAGATGGCCAGCGCGCCGGCGCTGGCGATCGAGACGGTGTAGCCGTCCGGCGCGGCGCGGGCCGCTGCCTCCACCCCGGTGACGCCGCCGGCGCCGACGCGGTTCTCCACCACCACCGGCTGGCCCAGCGTGGCCTGCATGCGCGGCGCCATGATGCGGGCGACGATGTCGGACGGGCCGCCCGGGGCGAAAGGCACGATGAAGCGGATGGGGCGGGTGGGGAAATCCTGCGCCAGGGCCGGCCACACGGCCAGCAACGTGAGCATGACGAAACGGAACATAAGCCCTCCCCAGATCAGCTTGGTTGCTGGCAGTATCGGCCAAACGAGGAAAAGGGCCACCATGCAGATCACCCGGGTGGAAAGCCGCATCCATCGCAGCGCCTTCAGCTATGGCGCCGGCGAAAGCGGGGTGGGCGGCAACCTGCATCTGCGCGGCATGGACACGCTGCTGGTGCGGGTGGAGACCGAGGACGGGCTGGTCGGCTTCGGCGAGGGGTTCGGCTTCAACCTGGTGGACACGACGAAGGACGCGCTGGACCGGTTGGTGGCGCCGGCCTGCATCGGCGCGGATGCGACGGATATCGCCGGGCTGTCGCTGCTGCTGCAGCGCCGCTTTCACAATTTCGGCCGCAGCGGGCCGGTGATCTTCGCCATCTCCGGCGTCGACATCGCGCTGTGGGATCTGGCGGCGCAGCGGGCGGGCCAGCCGCTGCACGCGCTGCTGGGTGATGCGGCGCGGCCCCGGGTAGAGGCGTATGCCAGCCTGTTACGCTACGGCGTGCCGGAGGACGTCGCGCGCAATGTGAAGACTGCGGTGGAGCGTGGCTATCGCCGGATCAAGCTGCATGAGATCGACCTCGACTGCATCCGTGCCGCGCGGGCGGCGGCGCCGGCCGAAATTCCGATCATGCTGGATATCAACTGTGCCTGGCCCAGCGTGACGGAGGCGGTGGAGTTCGGCCGCGCCGTCGCCGACATGAACATCGCGTGGGTGGAGGAGCCGATCTGGCCGCCGGAGGATTTCGAAGCGATCGCCCGGGTGCGCGACGCCGGTCACACACCGATCGCGGCCGGCGAGAACATTGGCGCGCCGGAGGAATTCGGCCGCTTCATGGCGGCAGGTGCGCTGGATGTGGCGCAGCCAAGCGTGACCAAGATCGGCGGGCTGACGGGGATGCGGCAGGTGGCGGGGTTGGCCGCGGCGGCTGGGGTCGCGGTGGTGCCGCACTCGCCGTATTTTGGGCCGGGGCTGCTGGCGACGCTGCATTGGCTGGCGGCATGCGAAGTGGCGCAGCCGTTGGAGGTGTACTTCGCCGATCTGGAGAATGCGCCATACGGGGCGGCGCTAAATCCGGTGGACGGCTACGTCGCGGTGCCGACAGCGCCGGGACTGGGGTTGATGCCGAGCTGATAGTATAACCGGTATCTCAAAAGCTGAAGGGGACCTCGCGGTCCCCTTCAGTGGGTAGTGCCTCCCTCTCGGGGGCAGCGGACACTTTTTCAAGCGCCGTCGGTACCCAGCTGATAGACGACGGTTGGGCGAAGACAAGTCAATCCGACGGGTGTTGCAGGCTCGGAAGCTGCCTCAACACCATCGCCAAGACTTCGTTGAACTCGAGTTCCGGCATCCGTGGGATCATGCCGCGGTGTGACACGCCGACTGACGGCAACGGTGGTGGGTTTGTCGCAAACCGCCCAGGCCGCCCTGCCATCGATGGTGGTCCTTAGCGGCACGGCCTGGTCGGATCCTGTGCGGCGTTGGTCGTGCATGGCACGACGATGACGGTTCCATGCAGTGTCGACGTCTTGGAAAGGACGATGACCGGGCGACGTTTCCAAAATTCGGGGAGATGCGCGTCGGTTGGGAAGTCGCACCAATAGAGCTGGCGAATTATCGGCGCGGATTTTAGCCGCGGCGCAATCCGAGGTGGCCTCTCCGCGCCCGTCACGTCGGGGTGCGGCTGCCTGCCTGGATACCCAGCTGGTAGAACCGGCTCGCACTCCGCCAGAACAGATCCGCCTTTTCCCCCTCGCTCGCACCACCGGCCAGCCGCTTGAAGGCGTTCCAGCACACCGCGTAGCTGTTGCCGCCCTTGTCCACCGGGAAGTTGCTTTCGAACATGCAGCGGGCGGCGCCGAATAGCTCGATGATCGTTTCGATCCATGGCCGCCACGCCTCGGCCAGCGTTGCCGAGGAGGGCGCGGTGGCACCCGTCTCGAAGCCGAAGCCGGGCAGACGCATCCCCAGCCCGCCCAGCTTCACCATCACATTCGGGCAGCCCGCCAATTCCGCCATGGCGCCGCGCCAGACGGGGAAGGTGGTGTCGCGGCGATAGGGGCCGATGCCCAGCACGCCGCCGCAATGGTTCAGCACCATCGGCACATCCGGAAAATCCCGCGCCAGGCGGATCAGCCGGGGCAGCTGCGGAAAATACAGCCAGGCATCGAAGCTCAGGCCCATCTCGCCCAACACCTTCAGGCCGGCCCGGAACGCCGCGCTGTCCAGCATGTCCTCGGCCGGGCGGTAGGCGGGGTTGAGCACGCTTTCATCCGCATCCCAGGTCGCGATGTGGCGGATGCCGCGGAACCGGCCGCCGCCCGCCCGGGCATGCGCCTCCAGCACCGGGCGCACCGCCCCCCCCAGCCGCAGGTCGGCCTGGCTGACGATGCCGGCGCAGACCCGCACATCGCCGTAGACGCCGCTTTCGCACATCGCCGCCACCCCGGCGGCGAACTCCGTCTCGCCCACCGGGCGCATCTCCGCGGGCCCATCCCCCCGGCTCATGCTGCGGCTGGACTGCACCAGAACAGTGGCGCGGACATCGTGGCCGGAGCGGATATCCGCCAGCATCTCATCCAGCAGATAGCGCCAGCCGTCGCGGTCCCACAGATGGTGGTGCGGGTCGATGATGAACTGGCCTGGGTCCAGGATCGGCTCCGCCGTCGTGGCCAGCCAGTCTTCCCGCACGGCGATCTGATGTCCGCTCATGCCGCCAGCTTGCCGCACATCGCGGGCCGGCGGAACATGGCCCGATGCAGAAGCGTTTCGAAGGCCAGACCATCCTCGTCACCGGTGCCGGCTCGGTGGGGCCGGGCTGGGGCAATGGCCGAGCCATCGCCGTGTCTTTCGCGGCCGAGGGCGCGCATGTGGTCGGGCTGGACCGTGAGCCGGCGGCGATGGAGGAAACCACGGCCCGGATCGCCGAGGCCGGCGGCCACTTCACCGCCCTGCCCTGCGATGCGACCGACAGCGCCGCCGTCGCCGCCATCGTCGCCACCCTGCCGCGCATCGACGTGCTGGTGAACAACGTCGGCGGCTCCGCCCCCGGCGGCCCGGTCGAGATGGACGAGGCGGTATGGGACCGGCAGATCGACCAGAATTTGAAAAGCGTCTTCCTGCTGTGCAAGCACGTGCTGCCGGTGATGGAGGCTCGGGGCTCCGGCGTCATCGTCAATCTGGCGTCCACCTCCGCCATTCGGTGGACCGGGTCGGCCCAGGTCGCCTATGCGGCGTCCAAGGCGGCGGTGATCCAGCTCTCCCGCGTCGTCGCCGTGCAATACGCGGCGCGCGGCATCCGGGTGAACACGGTGGTGCCGGGCCAGCTGCATACGCCCATGGTGGAGGCCCGGCTGGCCGGCCAGCGCGCCGGCGGCGACGTGCAGGCCATCCTGGCGCAACGCCTGGCGCGCATTCCGCTGGGCTTCGCCGGCGACGGGCGGGACACCGCGGCCGCCGTCCTGTTCCTCGCCTCCGCCGAGGCGCGCTGGATTACCGGAACGGAGCTGGTGGTGGATGGCGGCATGTCGGTGCGCTGCGGATGAGGGCCGCTGGAGAATGCAGCGGCCCGCGCCGAAACCTTTGCCGCGACGCAGCGTATCACGCATGACCCTCGAGAGCCCGGTATGCCCGCCAGCGTGACTGACCAACGAAGCCTGTGGGGCCTCGCCGCCATCGGGCTTGCCATCTTCGCACTGATGCTGGTGGGGCCGTGGCTGCGCAGCGTGTGGGGCGACCTGCCTTTCAACGCCACGGCGTTGCTGCAAGGCGGGCTGTGCATGCTGGCGGTGCCGCTGGCCGGCCGGGTGCCGGCGCGGGCAGCGCTTCTGCTCATCCTGGTGCTCGGCCTAGCCATGCGCATTCCGCCGATGTTCGACTACCCCTTCCTCTCCACCGACGCCTTCCGCTACGTCTGGGACGGCAGGGTGCAGGGCGCAGGCATCAACCCCTATCGCTACGTGCCCGCCGCGCCGGAGTTGGCCTTCCTGCGCGACGGCTACATCCACTTCAACATCAACCGGCCGGACTACGCGATCACCATCTACCCGCCGGCGGCGCAGATGCTGTTCTTCCTCGTCGGGCGAATCGCCGACGGCCTGCTTGCCATGAAGCTCGCCTT
>CAXTJY010000292.1:0-532 GCA_964244395.1 uncultured Rhodovarius sp. | reverse complement strand
CTGGTCAACATCCGCATCTGTTTCGTGGTGCTGGAGGCGGTCACGGTGTGGCTGCTGATCGACCTGCTGCGCCGCATCGGCCAGCCGGTGCAGCGCATCGTCGCCTGGGTGTGGCACCCGCTCGCGATTTGGGAGATCAGCGGCAGCGCGCATATCGATGGGCCGATGGTGATGGCCATGGTGGTCGGCATCTGGCTGGTGGTGGCGTTGCGGCGGCGGGTTTGGGGTGCGGCGGCCTTCGCGGTGGCGGCGATGATGAAGCCGCTGGGCGCATTGGCCCTGCCGCTGGCCTGGAAGCCGTGGGACTGGAAGGCGCCCGCCGTGGCGGTGGCGGTGGTGGCGCTGCTCTATGTGCCCTACCTCTCGGTCGGCACCGGCATGTTCGCTTTTGCGTCGGGCTATGCGCGGGAGGAAAGCCTGCTGACCGGCAACGCCTTCTGGCCGGTCTGGCTGGCGCGGCAGGCTTTTGGTGACGCATCCTGGATCGTGCCGCTCTATCCTGCTGCCGGCCTGGCCATCCTGGCCTTTCTGG
>CAXTJY010000291.1:3431-5699 GCA_964244395.1 uncultured Rhodovarius sp. | reverse complement strand
CCACCGCCATCACCGGATCGACGGCGGATGTCTTGTCCATTCCCATCGACTAACTCCTCAGCCGCCGGGACGGCGTGCGGCGGTGCGCAGCATCGACATGGACTGCTGGTACATCGAGATCGCCGCGTCGTAGTCGGCGCGGGCGTCCGACATCTTCATCATCTGCTCCTCGAGCACGACCTGGTTGCCGTCGAGCCGGGCCTCGCCGTCGGGGGCGGTCACGGGGCTCGCGGCGGAGGCGGAGGAGCCGCGGGTGCGGCCCGCGATGTGCCCGCCCTGGGTGCGCGTCATGGACGTTCCGCCCTGCATCGCCGCCTCGAAGCTGGGGCAAGGCAGGGTGTTGGAGCCAGGGAAAGCGTGCCGGCAGGCCAGGTCGGAATAGGCGCCGAGGAAGCCTTGGAAGGCGATGGTGCTCATGCGGTCAGGCTTTCAGCAAAGCGCGGGCGCGCTCGAGATCTTCCGGCGTGTCCACCCCGAAGGGGCCGTGCGGCACGCGGGCCACGGCGATGCGCATGCCGGCCTCAAGCGCGCGCAGCTGCTCCAGCTTCTCGCGCAGCTCCAGGGCGCTGGCCGGGAGGGCCACGAAGCGCTCCAAGGCGGCGCGGCGATAGGCGTAGACGCCGATGTGGTGCCACAGCGGCCCGTCGCCCCAGGGAATGGCGGCGCGGCTGAAATACAGCGCCGGCGCGGTGTCACCGGCCCCGAAGGCGCAAACGCATTTGACGAAGCTTTCGGTCGCCGCCTCATGCGCATCGGCGATGGGGGTGACCAGGCTGCCGATGTCGATCCCGGGTTCGGCCAGCGGCAACAGCACGGCGCGCAGCAGTTCGGGCGCCAGCGTCGGGAAGTCGCCCTGCAGGTTCACCACCACATCGTGGTGCCTCTCGGGGTCGAGCTGATCCAACGCCAGCTTTACCCGGTCTGTTCCACTCGGGACGTCATCGGCGATCAGCACCGCCTGGCCCCCCGCCGCCCGCACGGCGGTGACGATCTCCGGCTCGCCCGCGGCCACCGCGACGGGGCCGATGCCGGCCTCTCGCGCCCTGTCCATGACGTGCAGCACCATCGGTCGGCCGGCGATCAGCGCAAGCGGCTTGCCGGGCAGGCGGGTGCTGCCCATGCGAGATGGGATGAGGATGATTGGGTTCACGTTTCCATCCCGGTTGATGGCGCTGATCTGCGCCTATATGGTGCGGCGCGTCATAAGCCGCGCCGTGCCGGGGGGCAATCATGCCCCGGCGCCCGCGCCGAATCACGGGGTTGAACACGCCACATGGCTGATCTGGAACTCAACAAGCTGTTCGCGGCACCACTGGTAGCGGGCGTGATCTTCATGGGCGCGGGGATCCTGGGCGAGGTGCTGGTGCATCCGCACCGGCTCGAGCGCAGCGCCATCCAACTGGGCGAACCGCCCGCGGCCGCGGCCCCGGCCGCGGCGGCAGCCCCGGCGGTGGAACCCATCGCGCCGCTGCTGGTGGCCGCCAATGTGGATAACGGCCGCCAATTGGCGCAGCGCAACTGCGCGTCCTGCCACAGTTTCAATGAGGGCGGGCGGAACGGGCAGGGGCCCAACCTGTACGGCATCGTGGGGCGCGGGCACGCGCAAGCAGCCGGCTTCGCCTATTCCAATGCCAACCGCGCCCTGGCCGACAAGCCTTGGGACTATGACGCGCTGAACGCATTTATTGCCGCCCCGGGCCGCGCCATGGCCGGCACCAAGATGAACTTCGCCGGCCTCGCCAACACCCAGCAGCGGGCCGATGTCGTGGCCTATCTGCGCAGCCTGGCCGGCACGCCGGCGCCGCTGCCCTGATCGACCCGGAGGTCGTCGGTGCCGGGGAGGCCGCGGCGGACGCCGCCGGTCGCTTCATCCTGCCCTTTTTCCGCGCCGGCGTGGCGGTGGAAGGCAAGTCCGACGCCTCGCCGGTGACGGAAGCCGATCGTGGAGCCGAACTGGTGCTGCGTGCTTTCCTGGGCGAGCGCATTCCGGAACACGGCATCTGGGGCGAGGAATTCGGCGCCGACCGGGCCGATGCCGAATGGGTGTGGTTGCTGGACCCGATCGACGGCACGCGGGCCTTCATCACCGGCCGGCCGCTCTTCACCACCTTGATCTCGCTGCTGCATCGCGGCCGGCCGGTGCTGGGCATCATCGACCAGCCGGCGACAGGCGAGCGCTGGGTCGGCGTCGCCGGCGAGCTTACCAGGTTCCAAGGCCCGTTCGGTGGCCGCCCCGGCTGCCGGCCCTGCGCTACACTCGCGGATGCC
>CAXTJY010000291.1:1888-3421 GCA_964244395.1 uncultured Rhodovarius sp. | reverse complement strand
CGAGCTGGGCTGCACCGACCCCGACATGTTCAGGCCTGACACCGCGCCGCGCTTCCAGCGGCTGCGCGCCGCCTGCAAGCGGGCAAGCTGGGGCGGCGATGCCTATGGCTACGGCCTGCTGGCGCTGGGGAGCCTCGACGTTGTCTGCGAGGCCTCGCTGAAGCCCTGGGACTGGGCGGCGCTGTTGCCGGTGATTGAAGGCGCCGGGGGCCGCCTTACAGACTGGCATGGCGCGGCGCTGACGCTGGACAGCCCGGGCCAGGTGTTGGCGCTGGGCGACCGCGCCCTGTTGCCCGAGGCGGTTCGGGCGCTCGCTGGCCCCTGATTTGCATCGCCCCGTCCAACGAATGAGGACGAGGCGAATGCGACACTGGATCTCACGGGCGTTGGCCATGCTGGCCTGCCTGCCGTTTGGGCAGGCGATGGCCCAAGGGGCAGCAACCGATGCCTGGCCCTCGCGCCCCATCCGCATCGTCGTGGTGTTTCCGCCCGGCGGCTCGTCGGACATCGTCGCCCGGGTGCTGGCCGAGGCCATCGCGCCGCGGCTGAACGCCCGGGTGGTGGTGGACAACCGGCCAGGCGCCGGCGGAACCGTGGCCGCTCTGCATGTCGCGCAGCAGCCGGCCGACGGCTACACTCTGATGCTGTCCAACACCGCCCCCATCGTCACCTCGCCGCCAATCTACCGTACGCATGGCTATGACCCCATGCGCAGCTTCACTCACATAGCCTATATCGGCGCGACGCCGATGGTGATCGTGACCAACCCATCCGTGCCGGCCAGCGACATGCCGACCCTGATGACATGGATGCGTGCGCAGCGCGGGCCGGCCTATGGCTCGTCGGGCGTCGGCTCGGTCGGCCATATCCTGGGCACCATGTTCTCCAGCCGCACCGGCATCGAGCTGAACCATGCCCCCTATCGCGGCAGCCAGCCGATGCAGGCCGATTTGCTGGGCGGTTCCATTCTGCTCTCCTTCGACACGTTGCCCGAGAATGTCGAGAACATCCGCGCCGGCCGGCTGCGCGCCTTTGCGATCAGCGCCGAGGCACGCAACGCCATGGTGCCCAACGTGCCGACCACGGCGGAGGTCGGGCTGCCCGGCTTGCTGGCGGCGAACTTCCTGGGCCTCAGCGGCCCCGCCGGTCTGCCGCCGGCGGTGACGGCGCGGCTGCACAGCGAGGTCAACTGGGCATTGACCCAGCCGGTGCTGCTGGAACGGCTGGCGCAGAACGGCATCACCCCGGGGGTGAAAAGCCAGGCGGAATTCACCGCCTTCCTGCAGAACCAGGTGGACAGCATGGGTGCCGCGGTGGCGGCGATGAACTTGACCGTTAACTGAACACGACATCTGCGGCGCCGAGCGGTGTGACGCTGTAGAGGTCGATGCGGTTGCCACTGCCGGCACCGCCTCGAACGTGTCGTCACCCGCCCTGCCAATCAGGCTGTCGTTGTCGGTGCCACCGATGAGCATGTTGGTGTCGTTGCCGCCGCGCAGCGTGTCGTTGTCGGCTCCGCCTGTGAGCGTATCG
>CAXTJY010000291.1:0-1878 GCA_964244395.1 uncultured Rhodovarius sp. | reverse complement strand
CTTCGATCGCCTTGTCTCTGGCGGTGCCGGCCGGAATTCATGGCGACACGTTAAGCTGGCCAACAAGCAACCCGCCGCGGAACCCATGCGTTTTGACTGAGCTTCCCATCAGGAGACTTGCATGTCCCCCAACCATATGCTCCTCCGCCGGACCCTGTTCCTGGCCGGCGCCGGCCTCGCGGCCGCATCCCTTATCAAGCCCGCTCAGGCTGCCTCCCGCGCCGAGATCGACGCGGATGTCCGCGCCGCCATCACTCGCCTTCACGGCATGGAAAACGCCGCGCCGCTGTTCCAGCACGCCCACGCCATGCTGGTCTTCCCGCGCATCATCGCCGGTGGCTTCATCGTCGGCGGCCAGTATGGCGAGGGCGCGTTGCTGCGTGGCACCGCCACCGCCGGCTACTACAACATCGCTGGCGCCAGCTTCGGCTTCCTGGCCGGGGCCCAGGCTTCCGGCCTGGCGATGTTCTTCATGACTGAGGCAGCGCTGTCCGCTTTGCGCCAGGCGGATGGCTGGGAGGTAGGCACCGGTCCGTCCGTCGTCTTCCTCGATCGCGGCGTGCAGGCCAACGTCACCGCCACGACGCTGCGCGAGCCGGTTTATGCCATCACCTTCAGCCAGCAGGGGCTGATGGCAGCGTTGGCGCTGAACGGCACCAAGATCACGCCAATCAACCCCGCCTGACGGCTTGCCCGGCGCCGCCGGGCAGATGAAGCTTCCTCCGGGGCCGTCGTCCCGGAGGAAGCGGAATGGCCGAAATCGGCTTTGTGGGCCTCGGCATGATGGGCATGCCCATGGCGTCGTGCCTTGCCACGGCAGGTCATGTGGTGCTGGCGCACGACGCACGCGGGCTGGCGCCGGATGGCGGCCGGGCGGTCGCCCTCGACGCGGTGGCCGTGGCCGACACCATCATCCTGATGCTGCCTGACAGCGCCGCCGTCGCCTCGGTGATGGAGCGCCTGCTGCCCCAGCTGCAATCCCACCACCTCGTCATCGACATGGGCAGTTCGCTGCCGGCCGGGACGCGGCGCTGGGCTGCCGCCTGCCGTTTCATCGACGCGCCGGTCTCCGGCAGCGTGGTGAAGGCGCGGGCCGGCACCCTGGCGGTGATGGTGGGCGGCGCCGATGCGGAGTTCGGCCAGGCCAAACCGGTGCTGGATGCCATGGCCGGCCAGATCATCCGCACCGGGCCGCCCGGCAGCGCACATGCGATGAAGGCGCTGAACAACTTCGTCTATGCCGCCGGGCTGCTCGCCACGGCGGAGGCGCTGGCCATCGCCGCGCAGGCGGGGCTCGACCTGCCGGTCTTCGCCGACGTGCTGAACGCCAGTTCCGGCCGGAACATCGCCACCGAGACGAAGGTGAAGCAGGAAATCCTCTCCGGCCGCTATGCCGGCGGCTTCCAGCTCGGCCTGATGCGCAAGGACCTGGAGACGGCAGGCGCCCTGGCGCAGGAGGTGGATCGGCCGGCCGCCAGCCTCGCGCTGTGCCGCGGCTTGTGGACCGAGGCACTGGCGGCGCTGGGCCCCACCGCCGACAACACGGAAATTCATCGCTGGCTGGAACGGAAGACCCCATGAACATCAACCGCCGCGCGCTGCCCCTGCTGGCCGCGCCCGCCTTGGCCCAAACCTGGCCGGACCGGCCCATCCGCATCATCATCGCCTTTCCGGCCGGCAGCGTGACGGACACCCTGTTCCGCAACCTGACCGAACCGCTGAGCCGCGAGCTGGGCCAGACCGTGCTGATCGAGAACCGCCCCGGCGGCAACGGCGTGGTCGGCACCATGGCGGCGCGCGGCGCCGGGACCGATGGCCACACCTGGGCAGTGCTGAGCGTCACCAACGGCGCGTTGAACAGCTACACCATGCGCAACC
>CAXTJY010000290.1:1695-5720 GCA_964244395.1 uncultured Rhodovarius sp. | reverse complement strand
ATTCCAGCCGGGACATGTAGAAGGCGGAATAGGCGACTTTCTCCACCGCGATGTCGGCCCGGCCAAGTTCTTCCACCATTGCATGGCCCCAGCCGCCGGGCAGAAAGTCGCCGCGCTTCAGGAAGGGGCGTAGCGTCGCCAGATGCTGGCCGATGAAGGGCTCGCCCCCGCGCCCCGGCACCAGGGTAAAATGGGTGCTGACTGTCCAACCGCCTGCCCCGCGCACCCGCGCCACCAGCGGCGCCAGCCGGGCCGGCAAGGCGGCGATCTCCGGGCTGCCGCAGCCGGCGCGGCCATAGGCACCGTCGGGGTGAAGGAAGTCGTTCTGCAGGTCGCAGAGGAGGAGGGCGGTGTCTTGCATGGGGGAAGCATGGACATCGGCTTGGTCGTCCGCCAACCCGTCTCTCTGCGGGAAATGAGTTCACGGAATCGTCATCGAAGTGACTTTCGGTCGTGGGGCGGCTGCTACGATAAAGGGATCGCGGACCGCGCTTCCAGGCTTCGCCGGCGGCAGTTCCAGGTAGGGGGCGCTAAGAGCCCCGGGCCGTGCATCCCGTCGGGTCGGGGATGCCACGGCGGGCTTGGCCCGCGTAGACGTCCGTGCCTCCCCCCGCGGCGGCGGACTTTTTCGAGAAGCCTTCTGGCACGCAAAGCGGGCAACAAAGGCGCCATCATGGCTGACCTCGATAACTCCACCCCGGGCGGACCTCAAACCGAGGCGGCTCCGGCTCTCACGAAACACGACCATCCGGTGACCGGCATCGCTGAGCCGAGTGGCTCACAATCGCAGGCTGCCCGATGGACGCGAACCGCCTCGCATCGGATCGGCCCCCTGGCGTTGGGAGGCGGCGTGATGGCCCATCTTTACGATACCGGCAGCGCCTTGCCGGATCATTTCGGCAGGCTGAGCGAGGCAGGGCTGGGGCCATGGCTGCTGGCCCCGTTTCTCCTTGCTGGCTTCTGCCTCGCCGTGCTGCACAGCTGTGGAACGCTGGCCAGCACGTTCGGGACGCTCGGCGAAGGCTGCGCGGCGGTGCAACGGTTCCTGAAATGGCTGCATCGCCTGGGCGGTGGCGGCCGCCATTGACGCCCGCCCACAACCGCTCAACCCTGACGACGATTTCGGAGAGGAAACCCAATGAGCCGCACCCCATGAGCGCCTATATCGTCGGCGCCTTCGAGCACCCGACCCGCAAGGCGGACACCAAATCGACCGCCCAACTGCACGCCGAGGTCGCCTTCGGCGCCCTGCAGGATGCCGGGCTGAGCCCGGACGACATCGATGGCTACCTGTGCGCCGGCGACGCTCCCGGCATGGGCGGGCTGACGATGATCGAGTACATGAACCTGCGGAAGCTCCGCTACACCGATAGCACGGAGACCGGCGGCAGCTCCTACGTCATCCATGTCGGCCACGCGGCGGACATGATCGCCCAGGGCAAGTGCGACGTCTGCCTGATCACCCTGGCGGGGCGGCCCCGCGCCGAGGGCATGCAGACCGGCACGGCGGTTCGAAGCTACGGCACCGGCACGCCGGACGAGCCCTTTGAGCTGCCGATGGCGCGCACCATCGCCACCATGCACGCCATGGTCGCGACCCGGCACATGTACGAATACGGCACCACCTCCGAGCAATTGGCCTGGGTGAAGGTGGCCGCCAGCCATCACGCGCAGCACAACCCGAACGCCATGCTGAAGAAGGTGGTGACGGTCGAGGACGTAGTGAATTCGCCGATGATCGCGGACCCGCTGCACCGGCTGGATTGCTGCGTCATCAGCGACGGTGGCGGCGCCATCATCGTGGCCCGCGAGGAAATCGCCCGGAAGCTGAAGCGGCCTTTGGTAAAGGTGCGCGGCTACGGCGAGGCGGTGAAGCACCAGATGGCCGGCGCGGTGGACCTGACCTACTCCGCCAGCGTGCTGAGCGGGAAGACCGCTTTCGGCATGGCAAAGTGCAGCCCGTCCGATATCAAATACGCCTCGATCTATGACAGCTTCACCATCTCGGTCATCGTCCAGCTGGAAGACCTCGGTTTCTGCGAGAAGGGCCAGGGCGGCAAGTTCGTCATGGACGGAAATCTCATTTCCGGCGTCGGCAAGCTGCCTTTCAACACCGATGGCGGCGGGCTGTGCAACAACCACCCCAGCAACCGGGGCGGCATGACAAAGGTGATCGAGGCGGTGCGCCAGGCGCGCGGCGAGGCGCATCCGGCGGTGCAGGTGAAGAACCATGATTTGGTGCTGGCCAACGGCAAGGGCGGCAGCCTGTGCACCCGCCACGGCTGCGGCACCGTCATTCTGGAGGCCGTGTGATGGCAACGCCCGATTTCGACCGCAAGCCCGCCACCCCGGCGGAAGATCCCGACAACCAGCCCTTCATGGACGCCGCCCGCCAGGGCAAGCTGCTGATGGGCAAGTGCACGGATACCGGCAAGCTGTTTTACCCGCCGCGGCACATCTCGCCTTTCACCCTGTCTTCGAACGTCGAATTCGTCGAGAGCAAGGGCGAGGGCGTGGTGTATTCCTGGTCCGTCGCCCGCGGCAAGGAGCCGTATTGCCTGGCCTACGTCACGCTGGATGAGGGGCCGACGGTGATGACGAACATCATCAACGCCGACCTGGACGCCGTGGCCTGCGGGCAGAAGGTCAAGCTGGTGTTCAAGCCCACCGACGGAGCCCCGGTGCCGATGTTCACCCCGGCCTGAGGGCGCTTCACAGTCCCGAGCGTGCAGGGTAGCCTGCACGCATAGGTGGCAGAACCGGGCAGCGATGCACGGCGGCACGGTGCCGGCCCCGCGGAGCCCGCCGCTTGTCTGTCAGCATCACCCGCCGTTCCCAGGGCCAGGCCGGCCAGGACTTCAACGGGCCCAGCGATTTTGCTTCCGTGTCGTCCGACGGTGCGTATGTGGCGTTCTCCACCGAGGCGACCAATTCCTTTCTGCCTGACGGCAACGGCGTGGTGGATATCTGGCGCCAGGCCTCGAATGGCAGCCTGGAACGGGTGTCCGTGACCGGCAGCGGTCAGCCCACCAATGATGCCAGTTTCTCGCCATCGATTTCCAGCGACGGCCGGTACGTCGCCTTCACCAGCCTGGCCACCAACCTGGCCACCGCGGACGGCAACGGCTTCGCCGATATCTTTCGCAAGGACATGGCGACCGGCGCGGTGACGCTGGTTTCGGCCAGCCCGGTCGGCTCGGCCGCCAATAGCGTCTCCTTCGCGCCCGCCATCTCGGCCGATGGGCGATACGTGGCCTATCTCAGCGCCGCCACCAACATCGTCGACGGCGACCTCAACAATGCCATCGACACCTTCATCGCCGACTTGGCGACGGGCACCACCCGCGTGGTCAGCACGGCCGAGGACGGCAGCCAGGCCAGCGCCGGCAGCATCAACCGCCCCTCGCTTTCCGCCGATGCGCGCTACGTAGCCTTCGACAGCGCGGCGGCCAACCTCACGGCCTCGGACGGCAACAGCCGGGACGACGTGTTCGTGAAGGATCTGCTGACCGGCGCCGTCCGTCGCGCCTCCGAAGGCGGCAATGGCGAAGCCATGGACGGCGGCTTCGAAGGCACGCTGCGCCCCGCCCTGTCGGCCGATGGCCGCTATGTCGTCTTCGCGACCGCCGCGGCGCTGCTGGCTGCGGATGTCAACGGTCTGCTCGACGTCTATCGCAAGGATCTCATCACCGGCTCGATTGCCCTGGTCTCACTGGGCAGCGCCGGCCAGCAGGGCAATGGCGAAAGCCGCGACGCCACCATCTCGGCCAGTGGCCGGCTCGTCGCCTTCACTTCGCTCGCGGGCAACTTCGCGGTGGGGGACGGCGTGGGCAGCGCCGACATCTTCGTCAAGGACATGGTGACGGGCGCGCTGACCCTGCTGTCGCGTACATCAGCCGGCACGCCTGGCTTCGGCCAATCGGTCAATGCGGCGATCGGCGCGGATGGTACCGTGGTGGCCTTCTCCAGCACCGCGGGCGACCTGCTGGCCACCGACGGCAACGCCATTCAGGACGTCTTCGCGG
>CAXTJY010000290.1:0-1685 GCA_964244395.1 uncultured Rhodovarius sp. | reverse complement strand
GACAAGGCCACGATGGAAGTGCCGGCCCCGTTCGCGGGCACGATCACCGGCACCGCAGCCGCCGACAACCTGCTCGGCACGGACGGGGCGGACACGTTGCTGGGGCTGGCGGGCGACGACACACTCGTGGGCTTCGACGGCCCAGACCGATTGGAAGGCGGCGACGGCGCCGACTTCATGCTGGGGGGGCTCGGCAACGACGCGATGATCGGCGGCGCCGGGGAAGATGCCTATCAAGTGGACAGCCCGGGCGACAGCGTGATCGAACTGGAGGATGGCGGTATCGATACCGTCTATGTCTCCCTCGCCGGCTATGCGCTGCCGGCCAATGTCGAGATCGCGCGGCTGACGGGCAGCGCCAATGCCGTCAGCGGCGGCGACGTGGCCGAGCAGCTCGTGGCCAACCCGTCGCTGGCCACCTTGCTTAATGGCGCCGGCGGCGATGACGTGCTGTACGGTCAGGGCCTGGACGACACGCTGGTCGGCAGTTCGGGCGACGACGTGCTGCGGGGCGGCGAGGGCAATGACAGCCTGGTGGGCGGGCCGGGCAACGATCAGGCCGTTATCGAGCAAGCCGGCGACGTATTCATCGAGAATGCGGATGAGGGCATCGATACCGCCTATGTCACGGTGCAGGGGTGGACGCTGGCGCTGAATGCGGAGATCGGCCGGCTGGCCGGCACCGCCACTCTGTTGCTGGGCAGCGGGGGGGGCCAGTCGCTGGTCGCCAACCCACTTTATGGCAGCACTTTGCTGGCTGGGGAAGGGCCGGACACGCTGTATGGGTCATCCCTGCCCGACACGCTGGATGGCGGCCCGGGTGACGACGTGCTGCGCGGCGGGCCGGGCTCGGATTTACTGCGTGGCGGCACCGGCAACGACAGCTACGTCATCGAGGAGCTCGGCGACCTGATCCAGGAGACCGATGGATACGACGTGGCCTATGTCGCCGTTGACAACTACGTGCTGGCGCCGGGGGTGGAGGTCAGCTTCCTGTCCGGCACCGCCACGCATCTCACGGGTTCCGAGCAATCGGAGACGCTGGTGGCCAGCGGCCTGGCGGGGTGCGGCCTGGATGGGCGGGACGGCGCCGACACCCTTTACGGCTCCCCCTTCGGCGATCTGCTGGCCGGCGGGCTGGGCAACGACGTGGACTGGGGGTTCGGCGGCGCCGACCTCTTCGCCTTCCACATCGCCAACTGGGGCCAGGATACGGTGATGGATTTCAACCGTGCCGAGGGCGACCTGCTGGATTTCCGCGGCAGCGGCATCACCAGCTTCGGGCAGCTCACGGTGGCGATGAACGGGCCGGATGCGGCGCTGATCGGCGGGGCGAACAGCGTGACGCTCCAGGGTGTCACAAGCGTGACTGCGGCGGACTGCTTTTTCTGACCGGACGGCGCCAGAAGCGCCGCCGGTCACGCCTCGATCACTGCCCGATAGGGGCATCCGGCTTGGGCGGCAGCCCCGCCGCCGCGGCGACCTCGGCCGCGAAATCGCCGCTCTCCTTCTCGATGCCGTCACCGAGCTGGAAGCGTGCGAACCCCTTCAAGGTGGCGCCGGCCTTCTGCACCACGGCCCGCACCCGGCTTTCGCCGTCATGCACCCACACCTGCTCCAGCAGCACCACTTCCTCGTAGAATTTGCGGATGCGGCCTTCGACCATCTTCTCGATCACCGCCGGC
>CAXTJY010000289.1:0-5759 GCA_964244395.1 uncultured Rhodovarius sp. | reverse complement strand
TGGGCCCGGCATGCTCGATGGTGAGGTAGGAGATGCAGCGCCGCGCATCCAGCCGGTAAGGGGCTGGGAAGGCGGCGGTCGGGCAGGCATCGAGGCAGGCGCGACAGGCGCCGCAATGGTCGGTCTCCGGCGCGTCGGGCTCGATCGCCAGGGTGGTGAAGATCTCACCCAGGAACAGCCAGGAGCCGTGGCGGCGCGACACCAGATTGGTGTGCTTGCCCTGCCAGCCCAGCCCGGCCCGCTGCGCCAGGGGCTTTTCCGCCACCGGCGCGGTGTCGACGAAGACCTTGAGCGGGGCGCGATACTCACGCGCCATCCATTGACCCAGCGCCTTCAGTTTCTTCTTCACGACATCATGGTAGTCGCGGCCCTGGGCGTAGACGCTGATGGTGCCCCGGTCGCGCCGCGTCAGCGCGGCCCGGGGGTCGTCCGTCGGGCCGTAGTTCAGGCCCAGCGAGATTACACTCACCACCTCCGGCCAGAGTGCGCGGGGCTGGGCGCGCTCGTCGGCGCGGCGTTCCATCCAGGCCATGTCGCCATGCTCGCCGGCGGCAAGATGGGCATTGAGGCGGGCGCGGACCTCATCGGGCAACACCGCCTCGGTGAAGCCCACGGCGTCGAAGCCCTGCGCGCTGGCGGCGCCGGCGATGGCAGCCTTGATACCCAGGGCGCGGCAAGCGGCAGGGGCAAGGCCCGACGTCGAACCCTCGGCGCCATTCGTCGGGGCGCCTGGGCCATGGGAGGCGGCCACCGAGGCGATGCCCGCGGTCATGTCGTCGCGATGGCGGGCAATACGGCAGTGGCCTCGATCTCCACCCGCGCCTCGGGCTCGACCAGCGCGAGCACCTGCACCAGCGCCATGGCCGGGAAGTTGCGGCCCATCACCGCGCGGTAGGCGGGGCCGAGCTCGCCCAGGCTGGCCCGATATTCGGCGATGTCGGTCACGTACCAGGTCAGGCGGCCGATATGCTCGGGCCCGCCGCCGGCCTCGCGCACCACCGCCATGATGTTCTCCAGCGCCTGACGCACCTGGCCGACGAAATCCGCCGGGAAGCGCTGCGCCGAATCCCACCCCACCATGCCGCCGACCAGCAGCACGCGGCCGTGGCCCATCATGCCATTGGAGTAGCCGCGCGGGGCGGGCCAGCCTGCGGGTTGGATAGGGGTCAACATCACCTTGCCTCATGACGCAGGACGAAACGTTGCAGCTTGCCGGTCTCGGTGCGCGGCAGCTGGTCCGGGAAGTGGATCAGCCGTGGGTATTTGTACGGCGCCACCGTCGCTTTGACGAAATCCTGCAGCGCCTTGGTCATGTCCGGCCCCGGCGCGTGGCCTTCATGCAGAACGATGTGGGCGGTGACGAGCATGCCGCGCTCCGGGTCCGGCGTGCCGACCACGGCGCATTCCCGCACCGCGGGGTGGGCCAGCAGCGCCGCCTCCACCTCCGGCCCCGCGATGTTGTAGCCGCTGCTGACGATCATGTCGTCGCTGCGCGCCTGGTACCAGAAATAGCCGTCGGCATCCTGGATGTAGGTGTCGCCAGTGATGTTCCAGCCATCCTGGACGTAGGCGAGCTGGCGCGGGTCATCCAGGTAGCGGCAGCCGGTGGGGCCGCGCACCGCCAGCCGGCCGGGGGTGCCGCGCGGGCATTCCTGGCCCGCATCGTCGATGACGCGCGCCTCGTAGCCGCGAACGGGGATGCCGGTGGCGCCAGGGCGGATGCGGCCTTCGGGGGCGCCGATGAAGATGTGCAGCATCTCGGTGGCGCCGATGCCGTCCATCAGCTCGATGCCGGTCGCCGCCTTCCAGGCTTCGAAGATCGGCAGCGGCAGCGCCTCGCCGGCCGAGACGCATTTGCGCAAGGAGCTGATGTCGTGCCCACCTGCCTTCGCCGCCATCACCCGGTAGGCGGTGGGCGCGGTGAAGCAGATGGTGGCGCGATACTGCGCGATGGCCGGCAGCAGATCGTCGGGCGAGGCGCGTTCCAGCAAAGTGGCGGTGGCGCCGACGCGGAACGGGAACAGCACCAGCCCGCCCAGCCCGAAGGTAAAGGCGAGCGGCGGCGAGCCGATGAACACGTCCTCAGGCCCCGGCCGCAGCACTTCGCGCGAATAGGCGTCGCAGATCGCCAGCATGTCGCGGTGGAAATGCATGGTGGCCTTGGGCACGCCGGTGGTGCCGGAGGTGAAGCCCAGCAGGCAGACATCGTCGGCGGCGGTGTCACAGGCGATGAAGTCCGGGCTTTGCTCGGTGCACAGGGCTTCCAACTCGCCATTGCCCCACAGGGCGGTGTAGGCCGGCTCCGGCGCCGCGCGGCCCAGCTCATCGGCCAGGCGCGCGTCGCACAAAGCGTGACTGATGCGGGCGCGGTCCAGCATCTGGCTCAGCTCCTTGGCGCGCAGCAGCGGCATGGAGGCGACCACCACGCCGCCCGCCTTCAGCACCGCGAAATAGGCGGCGACCATCCAGGCGCTGTTCGGCCCGCGCAGCAGCACCCGGTTGCCGGGCACCAGCCACATCTTGTGGACCAGCACGTTGGCGATGCGGTTCACCCGTTCGGCAAGCTGGGCGTAGGTCAATGTCTCGTTGGGGCTCTGGATGGCGATGTGGTCGGCGCGGGCTGCCAGGTTGCGGTCGAGCAGTTCGACGGCGCAGTTCAGGCGGGCGGGGTAGGCCAGCGAGTCTAGGCCAGGGAATTCCGGCCATTGGTCGCGGGGCGGCAGGTAGTCGGCGGTGAATTGGTCGAGATGGGCAGAGCTCATTGGTTCGCCTCCGCGTCGCCGATGCGATCGGGATGGGCGAAGCTCAGCGGCGTCGCTCCGGGCCGACGCTGCCACGATCCCGATCGGTCGAATTCATTGGTCCGCCTCGGGGTCAACCCGGAGCCTTCGGGACATGCTGAGTTCATCAGGTAACCTCCGCAGTCATCGGTTTTGCGCTACCGCGCGGGCTATGACGATCCGCTGGATCTCCGAAGCCCCTTCATACACGCGCAGTGCCCGCACCTCCCGCGTCAGCACTTCCGGCGGGCTGTCGCGCACCACCCCCAGCCCGCCATGCAGCTGGGCGCAGCGATCCGCCACGCGATGCGCCGCCTCGGTGGCGAAGAGCTTGGCCATCGAGGCCTCGCGCGACACGCGCGCCGCGCCCTGATCCTTCAGCCAGGCGGCGCGATAGACCAGCAGGGCCGCCGCATCGACATCCACCGCGCTGTCGGCGATGGCGGCCTGGGTCATCTGCAGATCCATCAGCGGCGCGCCGAACAGTTTTCGCGAATTGGCCCGGGCGACGGACAGCGCCAGGCCGCGGCGGCAGAAACCCAGCGCGGCGGCGCCCACTGTGGCGCGAAACACGTCCAGCGTCGCCATCGCCACCTTGAAGCCGTCGCCCGGGGCGCCGATGCGATGGCTGTCCGGCACCCGGACGTCGTCGAAGGCGATGGTGGCCAGGGGGTGCGGCGCCGCCACCTCGATGCGGGCCACGATCCGCACCCATTCGGCCGGCATCCAGAAGCAGGTCAGGCCGCGGGCGCCCGGCGCCTCGCCCGAGCGGGCGAAGACGACGTAGCCGCCGGCGATGCCACCATTGCTGATCCAGGTTTTTGCGCCGCGCAGAATCCAGCCGGCGCCGTCGCGGGTGGCGGTGGTCGCCATCGCGGCCACGTCGCTGCCGGCCTCGGCCTCGCTCAGCGCGAAGGCAGCCAGGGCGCGGCCGGCCTGCACATCGGCCATGAAGCCGCGGGCTGGCTCGCAGCCGAACAGGCTTATGGGGCCGCAGCCCAGGCCCTGCATGGCGAAGGCGAAATCGGCGAGGCCGGAATGCCGGGCCAGGATGTCGCGGGCGATGCACAGGCTGCGCACGTCGAGCGGCGCCTGCGTGGCCCGCAGCAGACCGGCCGCGCCCATGGCGGCGGCCAGGGCGCGGGTGCTGGCATCGGCGTCGTGCTCGTCGGTGAGGCGGGCAGCGTGCGCGGCCGCAAAGGCCTCGACCTCGGCCGCCCAGGCGCGGTGCCGTGGCTCAAAGAACGGCCAATCGAACTCGACCGGGGATGCAACAACCTGAGGTTCTTGCCGGGGAGTTTGAGGGGCAGCGCCCCCCGTGCTGTCAGTCATGCCGAAACACCGGCCGCTGCTTGGCCACGAAGGCCTCATAGGCGCGGCGGAAGTCGCCGGTAGTCATGCAAAGAGCCTGCGCCACCGCTTCCGCCTCGATCGCCTGCTCGATGCCCATCGCCCATTCCATCGCCAGCATCCGCTTGGTCATGCCGTTGGCGAAGCCTGGGCCGGCGGCGATGTCGGCCGCCAGTTTCGTCGCCTCGGCGGCCAGCGCGTCGCTTTCAACCAGCCGGTTGAAGAAGCCCCAGCGCTCGCCCTCGGCGCCCGACATGGAGCGACCGAGATAGAGCAGTTCGCTGGCCCGCCCCTGGCCGATGATGCGCGGCAGCAAGGCGCAGGCACCCATGTCGCAGCCGGCCAGGCCAACGCGATTGAACAGGAAGGCGACCTTGGTGGCGGGCGTGCCGACGCGCAGGTCGGACGCCATGGCGATGATGGCGCCGGCGCCGGCGCACACGCCGTCCACCGCCGCCACGATCGGCTGGGGGCAGGCCCGCATCGCTTTCACCAGCTCGCCCGTCATGGCGGTGAATTCCATCAGGCCGCGGGTGTCGCGTTCCAGCAGGGGGCCGATGATCTCGTGCACGTCCCCGCCCGAGCAAAAATTGCCGCCGGCGCCGGCGATGGTGAAGACCCGCACGTCGTGGTCACCCGTGGCGGTGCGGAAGAGGGTGGACAGCTCGGCATAGCTCTCGAAGGTCAGCGGGTTCTTCCGCTCCGGCCGGTTCAGGGTGATGCGACCGACGGCATCCTCGACCGCGAAGGCGAAATGCCGTGCCTGGTAGCTGGCGAGAGTCATGACGCGCTCCTTGCCGGGGGAAGTTCGTCGGCGGCGCGCCGTGGCTGGAGCAGGCTCATGCCTCTTGTCCTTCGAGCGCGCCGACCAGCGCGGATTTCGTGCGTCCCAGCAGTCGGTGCAGTGCGTCGCGCTCATGCGGCGGCAGGCCGGCGAAGATCTCGGCCAGCCACACGGCATGCGCCGCCGACTGCTCGGCGAAGACGGATTCGCCCGCCGCGGTCAGGGTCAGCCGCACCACCCGCCTGTCGTGCGTCGCCACCTGTCGCTCAACAAGGCCCTCCGCCTCCAGCCGCGCGGCCAGGCCGGTGACGTTGCCGTTACTGACCATCATGCGCTCGGAGACCTCGCCCAGGGTCAGCCCTTCCGGCGCGCGGTCCAGCGCGGCCAGCAGGTCGAAGCGGGGCAGGGTGGTGTTGAAGCCGTGGCGCAGGCGGCGGCGCAGTTCGGCCTCGATCAGGTTGGTGCAGGTCAGCATCCGCAGCCACAGGCGGAGTTCGGATTTCATGGCGGCCCCCCGGCATAGGCGCCGAGGGGTCGCGCCGAGGCAAGGCCGGACCGGGTCGGGCGTGCGGCAAATTCGCGGCGTCGCTGACGGCTCATATCTCGCCGCCCGCCACGGGGAGGGCTACGCCGTTCACCGCCGCCGCAGCCTCGCCGCAGAGGTACAGCACCGCGGCCGCCACCTCGTCCGGGCGCACCAGCCGGCCTTGCGGATTGCCGCGGGTGAGCTCGGCCCGCGCCTCCGCCTCGCTGCGCCCGGTGCGCGCCATGATGCGGGCGATGCTCTCGGCCACGATATCGGTCTCGGTGAAGCCAGGGCAGACGGCGTTCACGGTCACGCCCTT
>CAXTJY010000288.1:0-5763 GCA_964244395.1 uncultured Rhodovarius sp. | reverse complement strand
AAAGAACTCGGCGAGTTGCTCCAGCGTGCGCAGCGCCTGCTCGCGGTTCGCTAGGTTGGGCACGCCGAAGCTGGCCGCCGCTGGTGCGCCGGCGGCACCCACGGCCATCGCCGGCATCGAACCGTCCACGGTCGCTGCCGGCGCCGCCCCGCCCGCATCGCCGGACAGCCGCTGCGCCACCTCCGCCATGCGGTCGAGCAGCTCGGCCAGCCGCCGCGTCGGCGGCGCTTCCTGACCGAAGCGCGCATCCATCTGGTCCTGCAACGCCTGCCAATCCGCCCGCGCGGCGACAGCCAAGGCGGCGCTGGCGGCCAGGTTGGCCCGGGCGGGCCCGAAATTCACCTCCGCCAGAACCTTGTCCAGCGGAATGACGCCCTGCGCATAGCGCTGCTCCTTGCGCTCTTCATCGGCCAGGCCTGCGGTCTGCTCGGACGCCTCGAATTGATACAGGCTGAACGCCTCGCCAGACGGCCGGCGGAACAGCATCAGCCGGCGTAGCGGCTGCATCGCCGTGCCATCCGTATCGCTGCCGGACAGCCCGCCGATGGGCGCCCAGCGGCCCTCCAGCCCATCCTCATCCGGCTGCGGGAAACCGGCATCCCAGTGCTGCTCCAGCAGCCCGGTCAGCAGCCGCACCCCGGCGCAAAACCCCGGCAGCCCCTCCAACCGCACCAACGCCTCGGTCAGCCAGGCGGCGACCTCGAAATCCTTCGAGCCGGTCTCAAGCGCCTGGGTCGCCAGCCGCCGCACCTGGCGCCAGCCATCCGGCACGCCGCCTTCCGCGTCGGTGTCGCTATCGCGCGCCCGCTCATCGGCCCGCGCCTCGCTCCGCGCGTCGCGCAGCTTCTGGTAGATCGAGCTGGGCGAGTAGTCCTGCCGCAGGTCGGTGCCCGCGCCGTCATCGCCGAGCGGCGCCAGCAGCGCTTCCACATCCAGCACATCATCCGCCATCTGGTTGCCCCCCGTCGCGATGCCTCAGCCTAGCCCGCGATGCCGCCCGATGCCTACTCGGCATCGGCGGTCCAATAGATAACGTCCATCGGCCTGATAACGTGTTCGCGAAGTCGAAACCGCGCTTCGCCCCTGGACACAAGCCAAGCCAAACCCGTAGCTTGCGGCCCAACAGCCCCGGCGGCATTGCACTGCCAGCGCGGCGGCCGAGGAGGCGACGGACCATGGCGGCGATTGATCTGAAATCCCTGGTCTCGCGCCTCACCGAGCTGGGGCGGCGCCAGCTGGAAGCCGCCGCTGGGCTGACCCTCTCGCGCAGCCACTACAACGTCGAAATCGAGCATCTGCTGACCAAGCTGGTGGAAACGCCGGGCTCCGACGTGTCGCAGATCATCAAGCAATCCGGCATCGATGCCGGGCGGGTAATGGCCGAGCTGACCCGCGCGCTGGACAAGATGCGCACCGGCAATGCCCGCGCTCCCTCGCTGTCGCCCGACATCGTCACCTGGCTGAAGGAAGCCTGGCTGATCGCCAGCCTGGAGGGGAATCAGGGCAAGATCCGCACCGGCCACCTGCTGGCTGCGCTGCTGAGCGACGAGGAGCTGGCGCGCACGGCGAAGGACAGCGCGCCGACGCTGCTGAACATCCCGGCCGATGCGTTGCGCAAGAATCTCGAAGCCCTCGCCAAGGGCAGCGAGGAGGAGGCGCAGGCCGCCATCGCGGCGCCGCCGGGCGCTTCCGGCGCCCCGGCCGAGGGCGCGCCGCGCGCCGGCGGGCCCATGGAGCAGTTCTGCACCGACCTCACCGCCTCCGCCAAGGCCGGCAAGATCGACCCGATCCTGGGCCGCGACGCCGAAATCCGGCAGATGATCGACATCCTGACACGGCGCCGGCAGAACAACCCGATCCTGGTCGGCGAGGCGGGCGTGGGCAAGACCGCAGTGGTCGAGGGGCTGGCGCTGCGCATCGCTTCCGGCGACGTGCCCGACGCGCTGAAGCAGGTGCGGCTGATGTCGCTCGACATGGGCATGCTGCAGGCCGGCGCGTCGATGAAGGGCGAGTTCGAAAACCGCCTGAAGGGCGTGATCGACGGCGCCAAATCCTCGCCGCAGCCCGTCATCATGTTCATCGACGAGGCGCATACGCTGATCGGCGCCGGTGGCCAGGCCGGGCAGAACGACGCCGCCAACCTGCTCAAGCCGGCGCTGGCGCGCGGCGAAATGCGCTGCGTCGCCGCCACCACCTGGGCCGAATACAAGAAGTACTTCGAGAAGGACGCGGCGCTGACCCGCCGTTTTCAAGTCGTTAAGGTGGAGGAGCCCAACCTGCCGCTGGCCAACGCCATGCTGCGCGGCCTGGTCGCGACCCTGGAGAAACACCACAACGTGCGCATCCTGGACGAGGCGGTGACGGAGACGGTACGGCTTTCCGCCCGCTATATCCCGGCGCGGCAACTGCCGGACAAGGCCGTGTCGCTGCTGGATACCGCCTGCGCCCGCGTGTCGATGAGCCAGGCGGCGATCCCCGCGGCAATCGAAGACAAGACGCGGCGCCTGAGCCTGATCGCCACCGAAATGGGCGCGCTGGGGCGCGAGGCCGCGACCGGTGGCGATCATGAGAAGCGCACGGGTGCCCTGCTGATCGAAAAGGCCGAAGTGGAAGCAGAACTGGCCGCGCTGAATACGCGCTGGGAGCAGGAAAAGGCGCTGGTCAATCACATCCGCGCGCTGCGGGAGGTGCTCGAAGCGCCGCCGGAAGGCTCCGATACGGTGGCTTCGCTGGCGGAGCTGGCGAAGACCACGGCCGACCTACGCGCGCTGCAGGGCGAGGAGCCATTGGTTCACCCGGTGGTGGACGGCCAGGCCGTGGCCGAAGTCGTCGCGACCTGGACCGGCATCCCGCTGGGCCGCATGGCCGGCGACGAACTCAAGGCCGTGATGGCGCTGCAGGAGAAGCTGGAGGAACGCGTCGTCGGCCAGAGCCACGCGCTGGCCGCCATCGCCCAGGCCATCCGCACCAACCGGGCGGGGCTGGCGGACCCGCGCAAACCCATCGGCGTCTTCCTGATGGCCGGCACTTCCGGCGTGGGCAAGACCGAGACGGCGCTGGCGGTGGCCGACCTGCTGTATGGCGGCGAGCAGAACCTCACCACCATCAACATGAGCGAGTTCAAGGAAGAGCATAAGGTCGCCACGCTGATGGGCAGCCCGCCCGGCTATGTCGGCTACGGCGAAGGCGGCGTGCTGACCGAGGCGGTGCGACGTCGGCCGTACAGCGTGATTCTGCTGGACGAGATGGAGAAGGCCCATCCCGGCGTGCAGGACGTCTTCTACCAGGTGTTCGACAAGGGGAACATGAAGGACGGCGAAGGCCGCGACATCGACTTCAAGAACAGCGTCATCATCATGACGTCCAACGCCGGCACCGACACCATCGCCAAGCTGTGCGCCGACCCGGAAACCTCGCCCGAGCCCGAGGCGCTGGTCGAGGCGCTGCGGCCCGACCTTCTCAAGGTATTCAAGCCGGCCTTCCTGGGCCGTTGCAACGTGGTGATCTACTACCCGCTGGCCGATCACATTTTGAAGCAGATCATCGCGCTCAAGCTGAAGAGCATCGGCAAGCGGGTGCGCGAGGCCTACGATGTCGGCTTCGAGGTGGACCCCGCGGTGCCCGACGCCATCGTCGAACGCTGCCGGGAAGTGGAGAGCGGCGCGCGCAACATCGAGAACATCCTGAACCGCACCCTGCTGCCGGAACTGTCCGCCGGCATACTGGGGCGGCTGGCGGAGGGCGGCACCATCGGCCGCGTCCATGTCTCGATGAACGAGGAAGGCGGCTTCCGCTACGCGCTCGACTGAGCATGACGGCGCCGGCGGCGTCGTTTCCCATCCGGCGGCGGGACCCTCCCGCCGCCCAGGCCGCGGGGAAGTCCCCGCAGCCGAGGCCGCGGGGATTTCCCCCGCGGCCGAGTTCACGGCCCTGCCGCCCGCCGCGGTGACAGGGCCGGCACAGGCCGCGGCAACGGAGTGAAAGACACATGGCGATTTTCCTGAAATACGGTTCGGTCAACGGCGAGACCACCCAGCTCTCGCACAAGCAGTGGATCGAGGTCTCTTCCTTCCAGTGGGGCGTCGGCCGCGGTGTGTCGTCCGGCGTGGGCGGCGGTTCGAAGCGCGAATCCACCGCGCCGCATGTCAGCGAGATCGTGCTGACCAAGACCTTCGACATCTCCTCGCCGCTGATCCTGAAGGAAGCGCTGGGCGGCAAGGCGGTGCAGTGCAAGATCGAGCTGACGCAGACCGACAACAACGGCAAGCATGTCGCCTATCAAAAGTACGTCCTCGAGGACGTGCTGATCTCCGGCTACTCGATGTCCTCCGGCGGCGCCCGGCCGAGCGAGAGCATCAGCCTGAACTTCAACAAGATCGACAGCGAATATCTGAACATCGACGACAAGTTCGCGTCGAAGACGACCGGCCACGTGGTGTTCGATATCGCGCTGTCGAAGTTGAGCTGATCGGCGCGGGAACTGGGGGCGCTGCCCTCAGTTCTCGACCAGCACCACGGTTACGTTATCCCGTCCGCCGGCCTCCACGGCCCGGCGGACGAGATCGTCGGCATCCGTGCCGCGGGCCATCAGCCCGGCGATCTCGGCTTCCGGCAATTCCTTGAACACGCCATCGCTGCACAACAGGAAACGGTCGCCCGGCAGCAGCCGGTCCGCCACCTTGTCCAGCACCAGTTCCACCTCGGCACCCACCGCGCGGGTGATGATGTTGGACTGCGGATGGGCTTCCGCCTCCTCCGCTGGTAGGGTGCCGGCGTCCACCATCTCCTGCACCAGGCTGTGATCGTGGGTGATGCGGTGCAGGGCGCCCTGGCGCAGCAAATAGATGCGGCTGTCGCCGGCCCAGAGCGCGGCGAAATGGTCGCCACGCAGCAGCAGGACCACGACGGTGGAGGCGATGATGCCGCCGCGCTCCAGCGCGCGATGCCGTAGCTCGGCATTCACCGCGCTGAGGCGCAGGCGCAGCTGGGCGAGCATTTCCGCCGCGCTGAGGCCGGGCGGGATGGCCATCAGCGCATCGGCGATGGCGGTGGAGGCGACATCGCCCGCTCCATGCCCGCCGGCGCCGTCGGCCACCGCCCACATGCCCAGGTCGGGCCGCTCCACCAGGCGGTCTTCGTTGCGGCTGCGCTTGAGGCCGGGATGGGTGGCGGCGGAGGAGGCGGGGCTCATGGGGCCGCGCCCGGGCTGGCTACGGCGGGCGGCTTGGCCTGATCCGCGTCGCCCCACGGCAGCGCCACGCCGCCCCAGCGGTCATCCGCCGCTTCGTCTTCGGGCGGGCGGGCCTCCGACGGGTCGGCGGCATGGGGTCTGGCCTGCCGCGCATCCCCACCGGGCAGCGCCGCCTCGCCCCAGGCGACAGCCTGGTTCCCGTCCTCGGCCCGGGCCGGGGCCAGCGCGTTGGCTCGGGAACCCGCCCGTTGCGCATCCGCCCCGTACGGCGCCGCTACGTTCCGGGCGATGGCCTCGTCCCCGTCGCTGGGCGGGGCGGTGGCTGGCGATTCCGCCGGATTTGCATCGGCATCGTGCACGGGGTCCACAAGCCTGAGCGCCGGGGCCTCAGCAGCCGACCGATCCGCGCCCCGTGGCGCCTCCGGCTCGCCTTCGAGCAGCGCGACGAAGTTCGTCGCGGCCGGCATGCGGCGCGCTGGCCAGGCGCCGCACCAGAACAGGCTGCGGACATCCAGCGTGACGTCCGGGTCGTCGGCCGGCACCGGCGGCAACGACGCGGCCAGCCCGTCCGC
>CAXTJY010000287.1:0-5768 GCA_964244395.1 uncultured Rhodovarius sp. | reverse complement strand
GCCGCGATAGGATTTGTAGCTGCGGCCCTGATAGAGGAACACCTCACCCGGCGCCTCGTCGGTGCCGGCCAGCACGCTGCCCATCATCACGCAATCCGCTCCGGCGGCGATCGCCTTGGCGATGTCGCCCGAACTGCGGATGCCGCCATCGGCGATGGCCGGCACGCCCGATTCGCGCGCCGCCGCGGCGCTCTCCATCACCGCGGTCAACTGCGGCACGCCCACGCCGGCGACGATCCGCGTGGTGCAGATCGAGCCCGGCCCGATGCCGATCTTCACCGCATCGGCGCCCGCATCGATCAGCGCCCGTGCCCCTTCCGGCGTGGCGATGTTGCCGGCGATGATCTGCACCGAGTTCGACAGCTTCTTGATCCGTTCCACCGCGGCCAGGACGCCACCGGAATGACCATGCGCGGTATCCACCACGATGACATCGACATCGGCCGCCACCAGCGCCTCGGCGCGGGTGTAGCCATCCTCGCCCACGCCGGTGGCCGCCGCCACCCGCAGCCGGCCCAGCGCGTCCTTCACCGCGCCGGGGTAGTTCGACGCCTTGTCCATGTCCTGCACCGTGATCAGACCCATGCAGCGGCCGGATTCGTCGACCACCAGCAGCTTTTCCAGCCTGTGCTTGTGCAGCAGCATGCGCGCCGCCTCGGCGGTGACGCCCACCGGCGCGGTGACCAGGTTCTCCCGCGTCATCAGCTCATAAACGCGCAGGTTGGGGTCGGTGGCGAAGCGAGTGTCGCGGTTGGTGACGATGCCCACCAGGCGGCGACTCTCCCGCTCCACCACCGGGAAGCCGGAGATACGGGTCTGCGCCGTCAGCGCCCGCAATTCCGCCAGCGTCTGGTCGGGGTGGACCATCACCGGGTTCACCACCATGCCGGATTCGAAGCGCTTGACCCGACGCACCTGCTCGGCCTGCTCCTCAGCGGTCATGTTCTTGTGCACCACGCCGATGCCGCCGGCCTGGGCCATGGCAATAGCCATCGGTGCCTCGGTGACCGTATCCATGGCGGCGGCGATCAGCGGGATGTTCAGCCCGATTTCCCGCGTCAGCCGGCTGCGCGTGTCGGTCCGGTTCGGCAGCACGGTGGAATAAGCCGGCACCAGCAGCACATCGTCGAAGGCATAGGCCTCGGCGATGGTGATACGATCCAGAACGGGGGTAGCCAACGGGGAATCCAACGCCATGGGAAGACCTTTCGGGCCGCTCAACCTTGGCGGGCCCTGTTAGGCCGAAGCGTCGCGCTTCGCAAGCGCGCGAAAAAGACTCGGCTTAGCGAGCGCGCGAGGAAGACTCGGACGCCGCAGCCGCGGCAAGAAGACTACTCGGGGCGGATGCCGGCGCGACGCACCGCCTCCCGGAACAGCTCGGTCTGTTCGCGCAGATAGGTGGCGAAGGCGGCGGCGGGGCGGGCATCGACCTCCACCCCCACGGCCGCGAATCGCTCGCGCATCTGCGTCGTCGCCATCATGGCCATCATCTCCTCCGACAGCCGGTCCACGATGGGCTGCGGCAGGCCGGCCGGGGCCATCAGGCCGATCCAGGCGCCCAGGTCGAAGCCCGGAATGTTCGCGGCCTGGGCCAGGGGCGGCACCCCCGGCGCCAGCGCGCTGCCGGCGGCCAGCGAGACACCATAGGCCCGCAGACGCCCGGCCCGGACATGCGGCATGGTCGCGGCCGCCGTTTCCAGCGTGTAGTCCACCTGGCCGGCGATCAGCGCCGTCATGGCCGGCGCGCTGCCTTGGAAGGGCACGTGCACCGACTGCAAGCCGGCACGGGCGTTGAAGTATTCGCTGATCAGATGCGCCGTGGCGCCGGCGCCGGAGGAGGCAAAGGTGTAGCGCCCCGGCGAAGCCCGGACGGTCGCCAGGAACTCAGCCACATCGCGCGCCGGAAAATCCGGATGCGTGACCAGCAGATAGGGCGACAGCCCGCCCAGCCCGAGCGGCAGCAGGTCGCGCTCCGAATCATAGGGCGTGCGCTGCACCAGCGGGTAGATGGTGACGGGACCGGATGAGGCCGCGAGCAGCGTGAGCCCGTCCGGCGCGGCCCGGGCCGCCGCCTCGGTGCCGATCATGCCGCCGGCACCGGCGCGGTTCTCCGGCACCACCGACTGGCCCAGCCGCTCCGACAGCGCCTGCGCGAGGATGCGGCCGATCAGGTCGGTCGCCTGGCCCGGCGGCCAGGGGATGATGATGCGCAGCGGCCTGGCCGGCCATGCCGGCTGGGCCTGGGCCGTGGAGATGATGGGCACGGCCAGGAGAGAGCGCCGGTTCATTCGCGTGGGTTCCTCCGTAGTTTTGCGCAGCCTAGCGCATCAGCGGCGCCTGTGGAATCGAAGCAGCGGTGAACCATGCGCATGGCTGTGCTCGCGCGGATTTGCCGTTGCGCGATGCGGCGCGGCGTGATCCGGTGCGCCGATGTTGGGACGATGGATCGGCATAGGGCTCGCTTGTCTCGTCGGCACCGCGCTGGGGCAGCCGGTCCGGCGCGGCGTGGACATGGAGGCGGCGACCGGTGCCAGCTTCCGCACCCCGCACGGCTTCGACCAGATGCGAGACGCCAGCGCCGGGATGCGGGCCTTTCAGGCGCAGCGGCGGATGGCGGTGCCCCGCGTGGCGCACCCCGTGCCGCCGGGGCGGAGGCGTTAGGCGACGTGCCTCACTGCGGGTGACGCAAATGCCAAAGCCGCTCATGCGCCGCCACCAGGCTTTCCATGTTGCGGCGGCGATTGGCATCCGGGGTGATCGGGCGCCGGGTCATCATCATTTCCAGGGTGCGCAACACTTGCTCCGCCACCTCGTAGTCGCCCTGGTCGCAAGCGTGGTGAAACGCGATGAGGATCTTGTCCGACAGACGCCGACTGTGACGCTGGGTGTGGACCTTCCCAGGCTCACGAAGGTCCTCCGACACCTGATCGTCACCATCCATAGTGCTTCCTCGCTTCATCGCGAGCGTGCCACGCAAGGACTCGTATTGGAAAGGTATTTCACAGCGCCGAATCGGGTGGAATGCCAAATGCTCACGAAGATGTGAGCCCACGTAATTGTCCCGAAATCGCCCGTGCCATGTCGTCTGTCGCCGTATCTGGCCTGAACAGGGTGCGAACGCGATGATCGGGGCCAACAAAATACATGAAACTGGAATGGTCGATCAGGTAGTCCGTGCCGCCCTGGTTTGGCGCCCGCGCGTAATACACCCGGTAGCGCCGGGCGACTTCGCTGATCTGTTCGGATGAGCCCGTCCAACCCTGCATGCGCGGATGCAGCCGGGCGACGTAGTCGGCCAGGACGGCCGGCGTGTCGCGCTGCGGATCGATGGTGATCAGGACGGGGGTGATCCGGTCGCCGACCGGGCCCAGCGCGTCCAGCACATCGGCGATGCGCCCGAGTTCGGTGGGGCAGACATCCGGGCAATAGGTGAAGCCGAAATAGACCAGCAGCCACTGACCGGCGTAATCGCGCTCGGTGATCGGCACCCCGTCCTGCACCACCAGGTTGAAGGCGCCGCCCAGGGAAATGCCGGGCGGCAACTGCACCCCACCGCCGGCCGAAGGGACCGGCATGTCATGGCCGAAAATACCGGCCAGACGCTGGGCGAACGCCTCTCCCACTCCCTGTCCGGGGGCGTGGGTGACCCAGGCATGCGCCCAGATACCACCCACCATCAGCAGCAGCGCCAGCACCGAGTAGCGGATAACTTTCAACATGGTGGAGACATACAGCGCGTGGCAGACCGCCTCAATGCCGCGAAAGCGCAATCTCGCCGGTGGGTTGCGCCGTGGCGAAGGTGTTTTCCGCGAATGCCTCTTCCCAAGTGCCGGCGGTGCTGGCCTTGGAGTATTCGGTGGCGCGATTCTCGAAGAAATTGGTGTGCTCGATGGCGTTGAGCATCTCGTCCAGCCAGGGCAGCGGATTGCGTTCGATGTGGTACATCGGCTCCAGCCCCAGCTGCTGCAGCCGGCGGTCCGCGATGAAGCGGATATACTGTTTCACCGCCTCGGCCTCGAGCCCCTGTACGCCGCCGAGTTCGAAGGCCAGGTCGATGAAGCTGTCCTCATGCTCCACGATAGTGGCGCAGATCAGGTAGATGTCCCGGCGCAGCTCCTCGTCCCAGATTTCCGGGTTCTCCTGCACGAAGGTGCGGAAGAGGCGGATCACGCTGAGGCAGTGCAAGGTCTCGTCGCGCACGCTCCAGGAGACGATCTGCCCCATGCCCTTCATTTTGTTGAAGCGGGGAAAATTCATCAGGATCGCGAAGGAAGCGAAAAGCTGCAGCCCTTCAGTAAACGCGCCGAACGCCGCCAGGGTCTTGGCGATTTCGCGCTTGCTGTCCACCTTGAAGGACTGCATGTAGTCGTACTTGTCCTTCATCTCCTTGTATTTGAGGAAGGCGGTGTACTCGATCTCCGGCATGCCGATGGTGTCGAGCAGATGACTGTAAGCGGCGATGTGGATGGTTTCGGTGTTGGAAAACGCCGACATCATCATCAAAATTTCAGTGGGTTTGAAGACCTGGCTGTACTGCTTCATGTAGCAGTTGTTCACCTCGACATCGGCCTGGGTGAAGAAGCGGAAGATCTGCGTCAGCAGATTGCGCTCGGAGGCGCTGAGGTTCTTCTGCCAATCCTTGACGTCATCGGCGAGCGGCACCTCTTCCGGCAGCCAGTGGATGCGCTGCTGGGTCAGCCAGGCATCGTAGGCCCAGGGGTAGCGGAAGGGCTTGTAGACCGGGTTGGCGGTGAGAAGGTCGAAGCGGACGGGGAATTCGTCGGGGCTGCCCAGGGGGGCAAGGGTATCGGGCATGGAAGTCGGCTCCTGACGAATGAACGGCCTGGATGGATGGCGGTTGGCGTCGAGTCTGGGAAGCAGCGAATTGAGTGCAAAACGGGGATGGTTCACACGATCCGTATGTCGCCGGGGAAGAGCCCCATCCGGCGGTCCGCGGTGAGGAACGGGATGTTCTCCACCATGGCTTGCGCAATCATCAGCCGATCGAAAGGATCCTTATGGTGGAGCGGCAGCAACTGGACGGCCGCGGCCTGCGTGCCGTGAACCGGAAGCTCCTCGTAGCGCGACGCCAGCAATCCCGCGCGAAAGCTGCCGGTACGCAAGGTGAAATCGTCCTTGCCGCGCCCGGCCTTGATGGCGACCTCCAGAATGCTCACAGACGAGAAGATAGGGATTTCCGCCTCGCTCATCATCCATCATCCTGGCAAGCTCAGGGGGGAAGCCTGTCGCGTTCCATGACCCCCAGAGCAGGAGATGCGTATCAAGCAGAAATCTCATTCCTTGCCGTAGAACATCTCTTCGATCTCAACCTGACACATGATGTCGCAGTCATCGGGCACGGTAAATGGCCCCTCCAGGAAGCTCAGCCAGGGCAATTTCGGGGCGTCCTGCGGCTCAATAGGGACAACCTTCACCATCGGCTTCACGGCTTTCGCGATCATGAACGCCTCGCAGGCCGCGGCACGCTCCACCAGCCGGGACAAATGCTTCTTGGCGTGGTGAATATTGACGCGCTGCACGGCGATGCCCCGGCGATGGTTGGTTACCCAACCGGTGTCCTTCAAGCCATCACTGGCAGGCCAGGCACTCCTCATAGTTGTTCACCATCAGCCCTGGTTGGATCTGCACCGCCAGCGGCTGCGCCACATGGTCGGCCATGATGTCGCCCTGGCCCACCACCTTCTCGCTGATGGCATCCGCCCGCTGGATGCTCAGCGACCGGCAATAATACAGCGATTTCATTCCCC
>CAXTJY010000286.1:5275-5784 GCA_964244395.1 uncultured Rhodovarius sp. | reverse complement strand
GGCCAGCCGAACCAGCCGGTCTCGCCCGCGCCGCGCAGCATGATGTTGACCGCGGCCCGAATTACGACGGTGACGCCGCCGCCAACAATTTTCTCGGCACCAATGGCAACGACACCATCAACGGCATGGGCGGCAACGACACGCTGGCCGGCGGGCTGGGCAATGACAGCATCGATGGCGGGGACGGCGACGACGTCATTGACGGCGACCTGCAAGGCGGCACCGGCACCGACCTGGGCAATGACCAGCTCACGGGTGGCCTGGGCAACGACACCCTGCAGGGCGGGCGCGGCACCGATGGCTTCCAGGGCGGCGAGGGCGACGACCTGATCCGCCTGACCGGCGGGGAGGTCGCCACTGTCGCCGGCGATGCCGGCACCGACACCATCGCCTTCACCAGCTTCAGCACCGGCGTGCTGTTCACCCTGTCGAGCAATACGGTGCAGAGCCTGGCCGGCGGCGGCAGCGCGCAGCTCGGGCGGGTGCGGTTCCGCGTGATCGACACCGGC
>CAXTJY010000286.1:0-5265 GCA_964244395.1 uncultured Rhodovarius sp. | reverse complement strand
GGCAGCGCGCAGCTCGCCTTCGCCGATGGCCAGGCCACCACGGAGAACGTGACCGGCGGCGGTTTCAACGACACGCTGGGCGGTGACGACCGCAACAACGCATTGCAGGGCGCGGCCGGCGACGACATCCTGATCGCCATAGGCGGCGACGACGCGATGGATGGCGGCGCCGGCAACGACACCCTGTATGGCGGCGCGGGCAACGACACCATGACCGGCGGCGCCGGCAACGACACCTTCGTCGTGGACGACACCGGGGATGTCGTCATCGAGACGACCGGGGGCGGCTTCGACATTGCCTTCGTCACCATCGCAAGCACCACCGGCTGGGGCGCGGCCGCCGGGCTGGAAACGGTGTATCTGGTTGGGCAGGCTTCCCGTTTGGCGGGAAGCACCGGTGCCGACCAATTGGTGGCGAACCCGGGCATCGCCAGCTTCATCGGCGGCGGCGAGGGCAACGACACCCTTTGGGGGCAGGACGGGGGTGACGTGCTGTTCGGGGGGGCCGGCAATGACGTCATCTATGGCGGCCGCGGCGTCGACTTCATCAACGGGGGCGAGGGCAATGACAAGATCGTCGGCGGCAACGAACTCACCGGCTACTTCTACGACATTCCCAACTGGGGCTACGACCAGATTTTCGGGTTCGTCCCGTCTTCGGGCGAGTTTATCATGAGCGGTTCCGGAGCGACCAGCTTCACTGACCTCACCATCCTGGAGATTGGTGAGAACACCGCGATCCTCTTCAACGGTAACCGGATCGACGTCTACGGGGCGACCGGACTTGGCCCCAGCGACTTCAGCTTTTGAAAGAGGCCCGCCACCCGATGCTTTCCCGTATTGCACTGGCCGCCGCCTTGCTGGCCGGACCGGCCCTCGCCCAGCCGGACCCCGTCGCCGCCTCGCCCAACTTGGTGCTGCGCCTGGCGCTAGGCGCCGACGGCGCGCAGATCTACCGCTGTGCGCAGGAGGCGGCAGGCGCGCGCTGGCTGTTCCAGGCGCCGGAGGCGGCGTTGTTCGACGCACAGAACATGCAGCAGGGCACCCATGGCGCCGGCCCGTTCTGGCGGCTGGCCGATGGCAGCGAGGTACGCGCCGCCGCTGCCGCTCAACGCCCGGCCAGTCACCCGGGGGCCATCCCCTGGCTGTTGCTGCGGGTGACGGCGCAGGTGGGCCAGGGCGCCCTGGCCGGCGTTTCCGAAATTCGGCGTATCGATACCTACAACGGCGCCGCACCCGCCGAGGGCTGCGATACGGCCAGGATCGGGCGCGAGGCCCGCATTCGCTACTCGGCAGTGTACGAGTTCTACGCGCCGCGGTGATGCAGTTCCGCGCCGCCTTCGGGTAGTCCCCACGCCGTTACGCGGCTGTCGCAACTGCAGCCGCGCCATGCGCCGCCAACAATTTTGCGAATCGCTCGCATACCACTTGCGAGTGCGTCGCAACCACGATACACCGCGCCATCTGGTTCGCGGAGCCTTCGCATGCAGCGCCGACATTTCCTCGCTTCCCCCGTCCTCCTGGCGGCCCCGGCCAGCGCGCAGGAGCGGGTTGTCAATATCTATTCCGCCCGGCACTACGACACCGATCGTGAGCTGTGGGAGGGCTTCACTCGCGCCTCCGGCATCCGCATCCGTGTCATCGAGGCCAATGTCGATCAGCTGCTGGAGCGCATCCGTGCAGAGGGGGCGAATTCTCCGGCCGACATCCTTGTCACCGTCGATATCGGCCGGCTGGCCCGCGCCAAGGATGCCGGCGTCTTTGCTCCGACCCGCAACGCGCTGCTGGAAGCGCGGATACCGGCGCATCTGCGCGATCCCGATGGGCATTGGTTCGGCTTCACCACCCGCGCCCGGGTGGTGATGTACGACAAGGCGCGCGGCCTGCCCGCCAACCTGACCCGCTATGAGGATCTGGCGCGGCCCGAATTTGCCGAGGGGATCGCCGTGCGCTCCTCCGGCTACATCTACAATATCGGCTGGACGGCAAGCATGCTGGCGGCCGACGGGCCCGCCGAGACCGAGGCCTGGGCGCGCGGCATCGCCCACAACCTGGCGCGCCCGCCCGCGGGTGGCGACCGTGACCAGATCCGCCTCGTGATGGCGGGCCAGGGCCGCTTCGCCATCGCCAACACCTACTACCTCGGGCTGCTCAGCATCTCGCAGCGGGCCGAGGAACGGGAGCTGGCTGAGCGGGTCGGCGTTCTGTTTCCCAACCAGGCCGACCGCGGCACGCATGTGAACGTCTCGGGTGCCGGCATGATTCGCACCGCGCCGAACCGCGAGGCGGCGCAGGCCTTCCTGGAATACATGTCCAGCCCGCCGGCCCAGGCGATCTTCGCCGGCGGCAACATGGAATATCCGGTGGTGGCGGATGCGGCCGTGCATCCCTTCCTGCGTGGCCTCGGTGACTTCAAGCAGGACCCGATCAACGCCAACGTGCTGGCCGCCAACATGCCCGAGGCGTTGCGGCTGATGCAGCGGGCGGGCTGGCGATGAAAGTGCACGAGAACGGTCGCTTCGCCACCGCGCGGGGCCAGCGATGATCGTCTGCAACTGCAACGCGTTGAGCGACGGGGCGGTACGCGCCGCCTGCCAGACCGGCCAGGGGACGGTGAGCGACGTGTATGCCCGCTGCGGGTGCCAGGCCAAATGCGGCAGCTGCACCGCCATCATCCTGCGCATGCTGCGCGACGGGGCATCCCCCCGTCCTTGACGGGAGACCCGGGCCGGCCCGATTTAGGCTGGGTAACCGGAGCACCGCCCCATGCCGACCGACCCCAAGGTCATCGACCTGCTGAACAACCACCTGACCAACGAGCTCACCGCGGTCAACCAGTACTTCCTGCACGCCCGCCTGCTCGACCATTGGGGCGTCAATCGCCTGGCCAAGTACGAGTACGCCGAGTCGATCGAGGAGATGAAGCACGCCGACGACCTGATCAAGCGCATCCTGTTCCTCGATGGTCTGCCCAACGTCCAACGGCTGAATCACATCCTGATCGGCCAGAACGTGCGGGAAGTGCTGGAATGCGACGGCAAGCTGGAAGAAAAGGCCATCATCGATCTGCGCGACGGCATCGCCTATTTCGAGCAGGTGCGGGATTACGTCAGCCGCGACCTGTTCGCACGCATCCTGGCCGATGAGGAAAAGCACGCCGACTTCATCCACACCCAGTTCGAGTTGATCCGGCAGATCGGCATCGAGAACTACATCCACAAGAACAGCGGGCCCGCCGGCGAAGCCAGCCACTGAGCCGCGCCTTGCCGCATCGTCGGCTTCGGGCCTGAACCGGAGCCTTCCATGAACCTCGACGCCATCCCCATCGGCAAGAATCCGCCCGACGACCTCAACGTCATCATCGAGGTCGAGATCGGCGGTGAGCCGATCAAGTACGAGATGGACAAGGAAGCTGGCGTCCTGTTCGTGGACCGTTTTCTGCACACGCCCATGCGCTACCCGGGCAATTACGGCTTCGTTCCGCATACGCTCAGCGATGATGGGGACCCGATCGACGTGCTGGTGGCGAACACCCGGCCCATCGTGCCGGGCGCGGTCATCAACGTGCGGCCGGTGGGCGTGCTGAAGATGGAAGACGATGGCGGGCAGGACGAGAAGATCATCGCCGTGCCATCGCCGAAGCTGACCAAGCGCTACGTGCACGTGCATGAGGTGACCGACCTGCCGCAGATCACGCTGGACCAGATCCGGCACTTCTTCGAGCATTACAAGGATCTGGAGCCCGGCAAGTGGGTGAAGGTGGTGGGCTGGGGCGACGCGGCGGAGGCGAAGAAACTGATCCTGGAGGCTATCGAGCGGGCGAAGGCGAAGGGCTGAATAGCCGCCTGTCCCACCATACGGGCCTCGGCAGGTCCGCCGTGATCTGCGAGAATTCTGGGTGGTCCGGGTTGATGATGACGTTCTCCTCCATGCGGGCAAGCGTCGAGGGCACCAGCAGGGCGGCGCTGCGTCGCTCCTTTGCCCAGGCGGCGCCCCAACGGCCGGCGGCGCGGCCTTCGGGAGTATCCCAGGCCGGCAGCATGGCGGGGTCGAACACCTCGTAACTCAGTCCCCGCGGCAGGGTGATGGCGACGAAATGCTGGTTGGGCGGCAGGAAACCCTGGCCGCGCGCCAGCTTCTCCAGCATCGCCAGGGAATAGTGCCGCGCGGCGTAGATGACCGGTGCAGCGGGCGTATTCCAGCGCCCGGGATACAGCCGCGAGCCCGTGGCATCCATGATCGGGTAGGCGCCACGCGGGTCGCCGATGCGATAGCAGGTCAGCGTTCTGTCGAGCCGCTGCGGCGCGAACTCAGATGGCTGTGCCATACATCAGGCCGCCCAGGATCCGTTCCACCAGGCGGGCGCCGACGTCGTTGACCAAGGCAACTTCGAGGGAGGTGCGTCCCTCCAGCATCATGTGCGGGCGGCGCAGGAAGGCGCGGGCATCGGCGTCGCTGCCCCAGGCCGCGCGCGCCATGTCGAAGACGCGGGCGACGCGGACGACCTTGGCGCTTTCCTCTGGCGATAGTCGCTTCTGGTGCTGCCGGCGCGCCAAAGTGGGGCGCGGCACGAAGGCGAAGCGCAGCGAGGCATCCTCCGGTGAGAGGTCGCGCACCAACGTGTCGAGCGCGGCGAGCGGCAAGCCTTCGGCGATCTGATCGGCCGTTGCGATGTCGCTCTGCTCGCCCGGGCCGATGAAACGCGCCTGAACCTCGGAAAATTCCTGTCTCATGTGAGACACGTTAGTGACTCAAGTGGACGGCAGCAAGCAAATTTTGTCCCCGCCCTCCCCACCCGCGCCTGCCTGCGCTAAAAGCCGCCCCATCCCCGTCCTCCGCAGGAAGTAGCCCGCCATGGCAGCCTATCAATACGTCTACACCATGAAGGACCTGACCAAGACCTACCCCGGCGGGCGCGAGGTCTTCAAAGGCATCACCCTGTCTTTCCTGCCCACCGTGAAGATCGGCGTGCTGGGCCCGAACGGTGCCGGCAAGTCCACGCTGATGCGCATCATGGCCGGCCAGGACAAGGAATTCGGCGGCGAGGCCTGGGCGGCCGAGGGCGTGCGCGTGGGTTACCTGAGCCAGGAGCCGCATCTCGACCCGACCAAGACGGTCGCCGAGAATGTCGAGGAAGCCTTCGGCCCGATGAAGGCGGACCTGGCCCGCTTCAACGCCATCTCCGAAGAGTTCATGAACGAGATGACCGAGGAGCAGATGAACACGCTGCTCGCCGAGCAGAGCGACCTGCAGGAGCGCATCGAC
>CAXTJY010000285.1:0-5789 GCA_964244395.1 uncultured Rhodovarius sp. | reverse complement strand
ATCTCGAATCCCTCGGCCCGCAGCAGCTCCACATAGTCCCGCGCCGACTTGTACTCCCGCCACGCCGGCTCCGCATGCCCCCAGATGCGGGCATTGAAGGCGGAGAACCGCGCCTCATTCGCGGCGATCCAGGCCAGGGCGGTGTCGCGGGGTGTGTTCATGCGCGGCGAACGTTCCAGAAGGTGGAGAAACCGTCCAGCACCCCGGTCAGGCTGCTGCGATGCACGGTGGGCTGCATCACCTGGCCGAGCGGGTAGTACGGCACCTCTCGCATCGCCTCCAGCTGGATCTCGCGGCAGATCGCCGCCTGCGCAGCCTCGTCCGGCGCAGCGAACCATGCGTCACGCAGTTCCTCGATGCGCGGCATCGTGGCCCAGCCGGCATAGCCCGCCTCCCCATTACCGCGGATCGCGATGTGCCCGGCGGGATTCAGCCAGTCCGACCCCGACCAGTTGGTGACGAACGCGCTCCAGCCGCCGTCGCTCACCGGTCCTTTGCGGTTGCGCCGCTGCAGCATGGCGTTGAACTCGACCGAGTAGATTTCCACGTTCATCCCGGCTCGCTTCAGCGTGTCCGCCATCACCTCGCCCTGCTGATTCAGCGCGAAAGAGTTGTTCGGGATCATCAACACCACGGTTTCACCGCGATAGCCGGCGGCGCGCAGGGCTGCCTGCACCGCGCCCATGTCGCGCGGCCCACGCAGCGGGTCCAGCCCCGCATCGCTGCCCATGGGCGTGTTGGGGGCGAAGAAGCCCAGCGGCACATGGTACAGCGCGGTCTCGCGCGGCCCGACCAGCGAATGCATGCAGGCCGTCTGGTCGATGGCGCCCCACAGAGCGCGGCGGATGGCCGGGTTGTTGAAGGGCGGCGTCAGATGGTTGACCCGCAGCATGGAGACATAGCCGGTGTGGTCCAGCACCCGGACGCGCAGGTTGCGGTTGCGCCGCAGCAGGTCGAGGTGGTTCAGGCTGGCATATTCCTGCCAATCCTGCTCGTTGTTGATCAGCGCGGAGTTGGCGGTCGAGGCATCGGGCATCGAGTTCCACTCGACGCGGTCGAAATGCACCACCTTCGGCCCGGCGGTCCAGGTCGTGACGCCATCGGCGCGCGGCACGTAGCGCTCGAATTTGGTGTAGACGATCTTCGCGCCCGGCACCCGCTCATCCGCCTTGAAGCGGAACGGCCCGCTGCCCACCATCTCCGGCACCTGGGCGAAGGGGTCGGTGGCGGCCAGACGCTCCGGCATCATCGCGCACATCGGCGTCGCCGCCTTGCCCAGCGCGATGGGCAGCAGCGGGAAAGGTCGTTTGAGGCGGAACTGGATGGTCCAGTCATCCGGCGCCGACAGCTCCTCCGTCGTTTCCAGCAGCGTGGTGCCGAACGGGTCGCGCCGCGCCCAACGCCGGATCGAGGCGACGCAGTCCCGGGCCAGCACCGGCGTGCCGTCATGGAACCACAGCCCTTCGCGCAGCCGCAGCTTCCACAACCGGCCGTCCGCCTCGACCGTGTGGCCCTCGACCATCTGCGGCGTCGGCTGGAACTTGTCGTCCATGCCGTACAGCGTGTCGAAGACCATGTAGCCATGGTTGCGGGTGATGTAGGCGAAGGTGGTGATCGGATCGAGGACGATCAGATCCTGCTGCGGGATGAAGCGCAGGGTGGTCGCGCTTTGCGCGCGGACAAGCACCGGCGCGGCTGCGGCCGCGGCAATGAGGGATCGCCTGTGCATGGGGGTGGCCTCCTTCAGCTTCGACGCACGTTCCAGAACACCGCGAAGCCGTCCAAAATCCCGGTAAGGCTGTTGCGGTGCGCCGTGGGTTGCAGCCAATGGCCGGTCGGGTAGTACGGCACCTCGCGCATCGCCTCGCGCTGGATGTCGCGGCAGATCGCCTGTTGCGCGGCGAGGTCGGGCGCCTCGAACCATCGGTCGCGCAGCCGCTCGATCTCCGGCATCACCGCCCAGCCTCCATAGCCGGCATCGCCATTGCCGCGCAGCGCGATGTGCCCGGCCGGGTTCAGCCAATCCGTCCCCGCCCAGTTGGTGACGAAGGCGCTCCAGCCGCCCTCGCTGACGGGCCCGCGCCGGTTGCGCCGCTGCAGCATGGCGTTGAACTCGACGCTGTACACCTCGACGTTGAGACCGGCCTGCTTGAACTGCTCCGTCACCACCGCCCCCATCGCCGCGCTGGCTTCGGAGGTGGAGGGGATCATCAGCAGCACGGGCTCGCCCTGATAGCCGGCGGCGCGCAGCGCGGCTCGGGCGGCGCCGTAGTCGCGCGGCCCGGTCAACGGCTCCAGCCCGGTTTGCGAAGCCATCGGCGTGCCGGGCCCGAAAAAACCCAACGGCACGGTGTAGAGCGAGGTGTCGCTGCCCACCAGCACCTGCATCATCGCCGTCTGGTCGATCGCCGGCCAGAGCGCCCGCCGGATGGCCGGATTGTTGAACGGCGGCTGCGTGTGGTTGACCCGCACCATGCCGACGAAGCCGGACTGGTCCAGCACCCGCACGGTGATGTTGCGGTTGCGCCGCAGCAGCGGCAGCAGGTTGTGATAGGCGTATTCCTGCCAGTCCCGCTCATTGGCGATCAGCGCGTTGGTGGCGGTGCCGGGGTCCGGCATCGTGGTCCATTCGATGCGGTCGAAATGCACCTGCTTGGGGCCGGAGGTCCAGGACAGCGCGCCGTCCCGCCGCGGCACGTAGCGCTCGAACCTGGTGTACACGTTGCGGGCGCCCGGCACCCGCTCATCCGCCTTGAAGCGGAAGGGGCCGGAGCCGATCATCTCCGGCACCTGACGGAACGCGTCCGTCATCGCCAACCGCTCCGGCATCATGGCGCAGACCGGCACCGAGGCCTTGCCGAGCGCGATCGGCAGCAGCGGGAACGGCCGCTTCAGCCGGAAGCGGATAGTGCGGTCGTCGGGTGCAGAAAGCTCGTCCGTCACCTCCATCAGCGTCTCGCCGAACGGGTCGCGCCGCGCCCAGCGGCGGATCGACGCCACGCAATCCCGCGCCCGCACCGGCTCCCCATCGTGGAACCAAAGGTTTTCCCGCAGCGTCAGGTTCCACAGCCGGCCGTCATTCTCGACCGTGTGCCCGTCCACCATCTGCGGCGTGGCCTGGTATTCGCCATCCATGCCGTACAGCGTGTCGAACACCATGTAGCCGTGGTTGCGGCTGACATAGGCGGTGGTGGTGACGGGATCGAGCGTCACCAGGTCCTGCTGCGGGGTGAAGCGCAGCGTGGTCGCGGTCTGCGCGCGGAGCAAAGCGGGGGCGGCGCTTGCCGCCGCAATCAGGGTGCGCCTTTGCATGGTAGCTCCGTCGGGTTGCGCCCCAGCATGCCTTGGGGCGCGGGTCAGCATGAGCGGCCTGGGGCTGGCGCGTCCACCTCCTTCGGCAGGGATTGCACCACCCATGGGCATCCACCACTCCGCCTGCCGCGCCCGCGCGCGACCATCGGCGGAGGCGGCGTCAGTGCGACTGGCCAACGGGGTCGGGCACGCTTCGGGCCGCGGGCGGCCGCACAATGCGCAGGGAACGGCGGCGGCAGCGGCGGTATGGCCGCGGTGCCGACCCGGGGGGGGGTTACCCCACGGCGATTGCGCAGCACTCGGCTTGTCGTGCACCGGCGGGCGTTGCACCTTCCCACCGATAACCCGAGGAACGCGCCCCCAATGATCAACAAGATAGTCCAATCCATGGCCGAGGCGATGGAGGGCGTGCAGGACGGCTCGACCGTCCTCATCGGCGGGTTTGGCAAGGTCGGCCAGCCCGACGCACTCATCGAGGCACTGATCGAACAAGGCGCCACCGACCTCACCTGCGTCTGCAACAACGCCGGCACCGGCCGCGAAGGCCTGGCCAAGCTGATGGAGCTGCGCCGGGTGCGGAAGATCATCTGCTCCTTCCCCCGTAGCACCGGGTCTGTCGTCTTCGAGGCGCTGTACAAGGAAGGCAAGATCGACCTGGAGATCGTGCCGCAAGGCACCATGGCCGAACGCATGCGCGCCGCCGGTGCCGGGGTCCCCGCCTTCTACACCGCCACCAGCCACGGCACCCTGCTGGCCCGCGGCAAGGAAGAACGCGAATTCGAAGGCAAGATGTACGTCATGGAGCGCGCCCTGCATGGTGACGTCGCCCTGGTCGAGGCCTGGGAAGGCGACCGCTGGGGCAACCTCGCCTACAAGGACAGCGGCCGGAACTTCAATCCGGTCATGGCCATGGCGGCGAAGCTGACCATCGCGCAGGTCGCCTACATCCGCGAACTCGGCGAGATCGACCCGGAGAAGGTGCACACGCCGGGGCTGTTCGTGCAGCGGGTGATCGAGTTCAAGCGCGGGGCACCCTGGACCTGAGGATCGCTTCGGCCACAAGACGTCTGGACCCGCCCCGCCTCCCGCCTTAGCCTTGCCCAAAGACGAGGAGGATCGCCATGCCCTACAGCCGCGACCAGATGGCAGCCCAGGCCGCCAACGACATTCCCGAAGGTTGGGTCGTCAACCTCGGCGTCGGCATGCCGACCAACATCGCCAACAAGGTGCCCCTGGAGCGGGAAGTCATTTTCCAGTCCGAGAACGGCGTGCTGGGCATAGGCCCGGCGCCGGAGCCCGGGCATGAGAATCAATGGCTGATCAATGCCGGGAAGCAGCTGGTGACGCTGCGCCCCGGCGGCAGCTACTGCCACCACGCCGACAGCTTTGCGATGATCCGCGGCGGGCATATCGACCTGTGCGTGCTGGGCGGCTTCGAGGTCGCCGAGAATGGCGACCTGGCGAATTGGGCGACCAGCGAGAACGACACCGCCCCCGCCGTCGGTGGCGCCATGGACCTCGGCGCCGGCGCCAAGCGGCTTTGGGTGGTGATGGACCACACCACCAAGGACGGCCGCCCCAAGCTGGTCGAAACCTGCGGCTATCCGCTGACCGCGCTGGGCACGGTCAACCGCATCTACACCAACCTGGGCGTCTTCGACGTGCAGAAGGGCCTGGGCTTCGTGGTGCGCGAGCTGGCGCCGGGCGTGACCTTCGACGAGGCGCAGGCCAACAGCGCGGCAAAGCTGCATCGCCCGTCATGAGTTCGGCCGCGGGCATCGCGCCCTTCACCGAGGACCATGCGGAAAGCATTCGCATGGTGCGCGACAGCGCGGCGGGCATCGCCGATGGGGTGGCCCGTGCCAAGGCGCTGCGCTTTTCCATGCCCGGCTTCTCGACCGAGGTCTGGCGTCAGATGGGCGAGCTGGGCTGGATCGGCCTCGCGGTGCCCGAGGCCTCCGGCGGCAGTGGCCTGGGCCTGGCCGAGATGTGCGCGCTGAGCGAGGAGTTGGGCCGCGCCCTGGCGCCGGAGCCACTGATCGGTTGCGCCCTGTCAGCGGCACTGCTGGCCGAGGCAGGCGAAACGGACGTCCTCGGCAAGCTGCTGGCAGGCGAGGCGGTGGTCCTGACAGCATGGCAGGACCGCGCGAATACCCTCACCCCTTGCTCGGCGGCGGACGGCACCCGCCGCTTCATCCCGATGGGTGCCGGCGCCACGCATTTCTTGCTGCCGGTGGGCAACGCGCTGCACCTGGTCGAAGCCGGCGCCTGCGAAGTCACTCACGAGGCCACCCATGATGGCGGCCATCTCAGCACGTTGCGCGCGCCTGCCGGCCGCGCTGTCGGCCAGGCCGCGCTGGCACAAGCATTGGACCGTGCCGCGCTGGCCACCGCCGCTTACTTGCTGGGCGGCATGGAAGCCGCCTTTGCGCTGACGCTCGACTACCTCAAGACGCGCCAGCAATTCGGCAAGATCA